>JANPIG010000915.1:0-8352 GCA_031424875.1 Cytophagales bacterium | reverse complement strand
AAAAATGGTTGGCTCTTTTCGGACAAGGTATTGAAGCATGGACAGAAGTTCGCAGAACGGGTTATCCAGTTTTATCAGCCCCAAAAATCAACTTCAACGACAACGTTATCCCAACCCGTTTGCCCTATCCTTCATCGGAAGAAAACCTAAACGGCACAAACATGACAGCAGCGTTGAAGGGAGCAAAGAATGATAAGAAAATGAAAATGTGGTGGATGATGTAAAGAAATTTATTCTTGAAATAATTATATAAAAATTAGTGAAATTGAGTAGTTTTCTCTATTTATTACAAAACTATTATTAACTAATTTTACATAAATATTAAGATATACTAATAAATATTAAACTTAATTTTAAAGATTTTGAATATTTTTTGATAAAATAATTAAAATACTAAACTTAAATTATATATTTTCACAAAAATTATCTTTATTAGTAAAAACGAAAATAGTACAATTAAAGAACTTCATCCAAACTAAATAAGATTATGAATTCTACGGGAAAAAATTCCCGTAGAAATTCTAATCAACAAAACAACATTCATCCATTCACCCTTTAACATTGCGTGAAATGTCATCAAATCTAAATCGCCGTGATTGGCTTAAAACAAGCCTTTTTGCTACCGCAGGAATTTCTGCCGCTTCGTCTTTTATTAGTCAAGCTGCCGCCAATCCCATTGTCCGACAAGAATTACAGCACAGTCTTTTGCAGGGTTTTGTCCTCGAAAATGAATATGCCAACATTGCTCCAGACAAATTAATGATTCGTTTGGGTGCTAACGAAAACCCTTGGGGACCGTCTGAAAAAACCAAACAGGCTCTCATAGGAGCAATCGGCGATTCAAACCGTTATGCTTTCAAAATGCGGGGTGAATTGATAAAAATTATTGCCGAAAAAGAAGGCGTACCCGAAAGCCATATTCTCTTGGGAGCAGGTTCGTCAGAATTATTGACTGCTTCTTTGGTGGCGTATGGTATGAAAGGAAAAATTATGGTAGGCGACCCTTGCTATATTTCGGCAAATGATGAGAAAGTACCGATGGAAAAATATCCATTAACCAAAGAGTATCAGTATGATTTAGAGGCAATTAGCTCAAAAATAAACGGTTCGCAGAGCCTTGTTTATATTACAAATCCCAATAACCCAACGGGTGCAATTTTACCTGCCGCCGCTTTGACGGATTTTATCAACAAGGTGTCGGACAAAATTCCAGTATTGGTAGATGAGGCTTATATTGATTACGCCAAAGACCCAAAAACGGAATCAATGCTTGCCTCCGTAAAAGCTGGCAAAGAGGTTTTGATTCTTCGGACGATGTCCAAGCTATATGCCTTTGCGGGCTTGCGTGGGGGATATGCGATTGCAAAACCAGAGATTTTAAAGAAAATTCAACCGTATTGCTCGGGTGGAATGGATATGTCAGTACCTTCTTTTTCAGCTGCCATTGCAGCTTTGAAAGATACTGATTTCCAGAAACTCACCTTGAAAAATACTGAAGAATCAAAGCAATATTTGTACGGATTCCTGACCAAAATGGGTTATTCATACATTCCATCACACGCCAATTTTGTAATATTTCCTTTGAAAATGAAAGGTACGGATATGTTAACAAAAATGGCTTCAGAAGGCGTAATGGTCAGAAAATGGGAGTTCGACAAACAACATTGGTGCAGAGTTTCTATAGGAACAATGGATGAAATGAAGGCATTTACTGATGCTTTTTCTAAAATTACTACTTAAAATATGACTCGAAGAGACTTCATTAATAAGACAGGTTCTGCCAGTTATTTGACCATGCTTGGCTTCGGATTAATCCCCGATTCTATGGCTCAACCCCTTGATTTACAGCGAAATAAGGCTGACAAAAAAGTCATCATTTTGGGGGCGGGTTTGGCAGGAATGGCTTCGGCTTATGAGTTGATGAAGTTGGGTTATGATGTTACTATTCTTGAAGCTCGTAATCGTCCAGGCGGCAGAGTATGGTCAGTGAGAGGCGGGGTAACTGAAACGGAGATTGGTGGAACTGAACAGACTTGCCAGTTTGATAAAGGGCTTTATTACAATGGTGGTGCTGCCCGAATTCCTCATAATCATACGCTCACTTTGCACTATTGTCGGGAGTTTAATATTCCGCTCGAAATCTTCATGAATGTAAACGAAGGAGCGTATTATTATGCCGATGGTGGTACTGGAAAATTAGCCAATAAACCCGTAAAAATCCGTGAAGTACACGCTGATGTACGTGGATACACGCACGAGTTATTGACAAAAGCCATTGACCAAAAGGCTCTGGATGAGGATGTTACAAAAGAAGATTTAGAAAGATTAGCCTCTTATCTGAAAGAAGAAGGCGATTTGGATATTACCAAAAAATATAAAGGTTCTGAGCGGCATGGATATAAACGACAAGGTGGGTATGGAGAACAAAATCCCGAATTAGCCAGTCCCCATTTGTTGCATGATATTATCGAATCGGGGCTTTTTCATCCTGCATTTTCCAACATTGGAGAATACACTTTCAATCAGCAACCTGTCATGTTGCAACCCGTTGGCGGCATGGATGCTTTGCCTTATGCTTTTGCTAAAAAATTGGAAGGAAAAATCCAGTATCAAGCTGAGGTTCAGGAGATTAAGAAGACAATACCAGGCGTAAATATTGTGTATAAAGACAAAACGGGCATTAAAGAATTCAAGGCAGATTACTGTATTTGCACGATTCCCTTGCCCATTTTGAAGAATATTACTTCCGATTTATCCTCCGAAATTAAACGGGCAGCAGACTTTGTGCCTTATATGAATACGGGAAAAATCGGCTTGCAATTCAAGCGTAGATTTTGGGAAGAAGACGACCATATTTTTGGTGGAATTTCCAAAACAAACATGGATATTACCCAAATTTTTTACCCTTCTTATAATTTTATGGGTAAAAAAGGAGTGCTAAAAGGCTACTATAATTTTCACGACCGAGCTGTTAAATTAGGAAATCTTAGTTTGGCAGAACGTGAAAAAGTGGCTTTGGAACAAGGCGGTAAAATTCACCCGCAATACGCCAAAGAATTTGAAACATCGTTTTCATTAGCTTGGCAAAAAATCCCTTATTCAAAGGGCGGTTGGGCAGAATATAGCGAATCGGCAAGGAAGCGTTTTTATCCAGCCCTCATAAAACCCGATGATGATATTTACCTCGCTGGCGAACATACAAGCCACTTAACGGCATGGATGGCAGGAGCTTTGGAGTCGGCAAATGCAGTGGTAAGTCAGATTCACAAGCGGGTTAATAGTTAAGAAAAAATAGATACTGTTGAAATGCAATTATTTGTAAAATTTATTTGATTTAATTTTTAGAAGCAATGTTCCCTTGTCATCCTGTAAGGATCTAATTTGGCGATACAGAAATATCATTTGGGCAGATACTGGGTAAGATTCTTACAGGATGACAATGATGCCTTTTTGCTTATCATAAAGGCTTTTGTTAAGATATTTTTGAAATACTAATTTTAAAAAAAGAGAATTATAATTATGAAAAAAGCATTACTGTTAATTATACTATTTATTGCGAATATCTCAACCTTCGCCCAAGAGACTACCGAGAAAGCAGGCATTAAAAATGCTGAATTTGAGGCAGTTAAGAAAATTTCTATCAAGAATTTAGAGAAAGATACCTACGTAAAAGAAGGGGCTTTCATTTTGGATAATTCCAATCCGCCTTACGTTTTCAAATTCTCGGATGGAATAGAAAGACGCATTTATTTGTACAAAGTAATGGAGTCGGCGGGGATGAAAGAAATTGCCAATTTGATGGTTTTTAATACGCCAAAAGATGGTAAGAGAATCAACTTAGTAATCCCAAATCCATTGGCTGACAAGGAAGTGTGGGGAAAATATATTGACGAATTGAAGGACGGTGAGAAAGCCGTAATGGGTTTTTCTTCGTGCGTAGCATTCGTATTGGCAAAAGAATTTTCGGGCGTTTTAGCCATGAAAGGCAAAGAGGAAGATAAGTACGAATATTGTTTCCCAGCCACTGCCCAAGTAACCATGGCTAATGGTACTGTAAAGAATATTTCGGAAGTAAAAACGGGCGATAAAGTATTGAGCTATAATGTTTTAACGAAAAAACCTGAGATAACAAGTGTTCAAAAAGTTCAGATTCATGAAGGGAAATCATTCGAGATTTCAAGGGTTTTATTGATTGACCCAGCTCAATCTATGACAGCATCGCTTGGCGTGAAGTATAATCTGAAAGCCTTAGAAGCCACCGCCAACCATCCCATTTTGACGGATAAAGGAATGGTAAAAATGGGCGATTTGAAAGTTGGAAACCAAGTGTATATATTTGATAATGAGACTAATACCTTCAAGAACCATAAAATTTTTATCACTCAACCATCAAATAGTAAAGTATCAAAAGTTTATAATTTATTAACTGAAAAAGAAAATTACCTCGTCAATTCTGTGGTAGTTTTGAAGAAATAAAGACCTTAAATTTTTTGAGATTGTTTTTGGATATTCCTGTAAATCCTACGCTCTTTGGGTGTAGGATTTATTTTTTGTTGTTTTACGGAAGCCTTCGTTAAAAAACCGAAGGCTTCCGTAAACTACACTCTTTTTGTATATTCCGCACTCTGCCAGAATAACTTTAAAGAAAATGTAAATAAAATCAAAAAAATAATTCGTAAAGTGCTATTTAATTGATAAAATAATTTTACCTTTACCGAACAATATCCAAAAACAATTTTATAAAAAATGAAAAGCATTCTTGTGGCAGCAATGGTTGTCGGAATAATGGCTGGTTCGTGCACACGAGAGCGAATTTCTATAAAAGCAAATAATGATTTTCACTCAGAAAATACTGAAAATCAGACTTTTACCATCGTTGAAAATGTGAATCAGCAAACATCACCTTTAAACGAAACGGTGATTAAAGAAGAAGTAGAAAAACAGATGGAAATCAGAGGATACGTTGCCCGTAATGACAATGCCGATGTATTGATTTCGATTGCTGTTTATGACAAAAACCTACGACTTACAGAAGTCAATAAGGTGTATGTAGGAGTACCAGAAGGCAAAGAGAAGGTGGATATTCATCAAAATAACCTCAAAAATGGGGCTTTGGTGATTACGATGATTGATAGAAATACGCAAAAAGTCTTTTGGACTGGTCATGCTTCAAAGATTTTCGGAAGGTATAAATCGCTAAAAGACAGAGATTTGAAAAACATTACTAGAGCCATTTTTGATAATTACCGAGTAACTGCCAATCATTTTTTGGCAAAAAGCCAATAATACCTCCGATTCATACTGTTTAACGATGATTACAAAACCCCGAAGCGATTTGGGGTTTTCTTTTTTAAAAAAAGGCATCATTTTTGTACATTCTTGAATAGCTTAAGTAAGGAAAATTATAACCCATGAAATCGTATGAAGGTCAAACTGCTAATCTGTTTGAGTGCTATCTTCTTGTGCTTTGCACCCACAAAATCTCCAAAAATCAAAATTAAATCTCCATTTCGTAAAATGCTTGTTGGTGCCAAAACCGTAGATTGTTCAGGCGAAGGTAAATACAAATGTATGATGGTCAAAAATTCTCCTGAGAAGAATTGGGAATTTTTTTATGACCAAATAGAAGGCTTCAAACATGAGCAAGGCTTTGAATATCAGTTACTTATAGAAATTGTAGATTTGCCCGAAGAATCCAAAGACGGTGCGTTTGTGAAGTATGTTTTGAAGAGAGTTATCAGTAAAATGCCCATTGACATCTCTAAAAATGCAGTTGTGGCAGTTCCTGCACCAGCCGCCCTAATGAACAAAAGCCGTGCCACAGAATGGATTTTGACCGATTTTATTTACAAAGACAACGGCTTGGAAGCCAAAGGTTTTGAGGCAACCATCACGATGGATTTCGCTCAGAAAAAAGTATTCGGACAAGGACCTTGCAATCGTTATTTTGGTACACTCAGAGATTTAGAAAAGAACCAAGTTCGCTTTGAAAACATCGGAAATACAAAGTCAATTTGTGATTTTTTAGATAAGGAAAAAGCCTTTTTTAGTCTATTGCCAATCTCAAATAATTACGTGATTGAAGGTGATAGAATGTACGTTTATCACGGAACGGAATTACTTTTGGCTTTTAAACGAAAGTAAAATTGGGATTTGTTTGGCACTTCCCGAAAGTTTTTTTTACTTTCGGGAAGTTGACTTTATAGAACTTCTCGAAACAATATCCATTGGGGATAGAAATAACTTTTGGAAAGTTTAAATAATAACATGAAGCAAATCCCAGTTTACAGTATAGATAAATTTAATCTGAAATCTGAAAGGACGATTCAGTTTCAAGTGGAATTGTTTGATATTCATCGTAACTTCAAAGTAACATATCCGCATAGACACGATGATTTTTATGAGATACTTTTCCTGACCCAAGGCGAAGGCATTCATACAATTGACTTCCAAAATTATACCATCAAGCCTTATACTATTTTCTTTCTTTCTCCTGGTCAAATCCATGAATTAAGCCTTTCTGATGATGTTCAGGGCTATATTTTTCTGTTTACTTCTTCTTTTTATCATTTCAACAAAACCGAACCTTATAAACTTTTTGAGCTGCCTTTTTTCTATAATTTAGCCCAAGAGACTCCCCCACTCTATCTCGAAAATGAAACTGAAAGGCAAATTTTTATTGAATATTTCAAGAAAGCCATTACCGAAAATCAATTAAAATTGCCTGATAATGAAGAGGTTATTAGGGCCTTGTTGGACTTGATTTTGATTCAGAGTAAACGTATTTACCCCGTCAGTACGATGGATGAACACGCACACAAAGGGCGGATTTTGGTAAAACGTTTTAAGCAATTAATTGAGGCAAAATGCCAAGAAAATCTTTCGGTAAAACAATACGCCGACCTGCTGACCATAACACCCAACTACCTCAGCGAAACCGTAAAAAGTGTTACGGGCAGAACCTCTACTGATTTGATAAATGATCGTATGATTTTGGAAATCAAGCGTTTACTAACACATACCGACATGGGCGTTTCAGAAATTGCGTATCATCTCAACTTTGCAGACCAATCTTATTTTTCTAAATATTTCAAGAAATTGACTGATGTAACACCGCTTGCTTTTCGTAACTACATAGGAAGAATAGGTAGGATAGGAATTGAAAAAATATAGAAATGTATTTAGGTAATATTTACCATTATTTTTCCTTAATTTTGAGCCAAGCAATAATTAACCAAAGTTTATTGATATTTTAATCTACTGTTAATCAGCGACTTAATATCATATTTTATATCTCATAACTTATAATTATTAATGCCAACCAATTATAATTAAAACATGAAAAAAGTATTAAAATTCTGTGCTATTACGTTATCGGTAATATTGTCTTCTTGCGATAGATTAAGTAATTCAACCGAAAAAATTGGCCAGACCGCTGGTGATATGGTGAAAGGCATTGAATCGGGGGTAAAAAAAGCTCGTGCTATTAATATTAGCTATACCGAATCTTTGACTGAGAAAGGTATCTCGAACGGAAAAGTTACTCTCAAAAATGACAAAGAAGGGACTGATAATTTGTTGAGTGTCTATCTGATTTTTTCTAAAAAATTTAAAGGCAAAATCTTAGCTAAAGCTTATGACAATCAAGGATTAGAAATGGGTAGAAGCACTATAAAAGTAGAAGCAAAAGAAGGAGAAGCAGGTTTCTACGATTTTCATTTTGATAAAAGAACAAACATCGACCGTGATGGCCGAATTGTTTTAGAATAATATTTTACGGAAGTCGTCCCTTTTTAAGGACGGCTTCCGTGTGTACCAAATTAGAACACACATGAGTAACAAACCCAAAATAGCTATTTTCCCAACTTTGGAAAGCATTTATGAAGCCGCAAAACGCTTGAAAGGCATTGCGATTCATACGCCTTTAACCGAAAATATCGTCCTTTCTGAACGCTACCAAGCTAATATTCACCTCAAAAGGGAAGATTTACAAGTAGTACGTTCCTACAAAATCAGAGGTGCGTACAATAAAATGGCAACTCTCTCGCAAGAGGCTCTCGACAAGGGCGTTGTGTGTGCTTCTGCAGGTAATCATGCTCAGGGAGTTGCATATGCCTGTCATAAAATGGGTGTGCGAGGAACGATTTTCATGCCCGTAACAGCACCTAACCAGAAAGTAAAACAGGTAAAAATGTTTGGTAAAGAAGAAATTGAAATTAGACTCATAGGTGATACTTTTGACGATGCTTCGAAAGCTGCTAATGAATATTGCGATGAACATAATGCCACCTACGTGCATCCATTCGATGATTTGGAGGTTATTGCGGGTCAAGCAACAGTTGGTTTGGAAGT
>JANPIG010000914.1:0-1384 GCA_031424875.1 Cytophagales bacterium | reverse complement strand
ATAAAGCTCATGGGCATCACGAGTCCACACGCCAGCACCCAAACCATAAAGCGTATCGTTGGCAATTTCGATGGCTTCTTCCGTAGTTTTAAAAGTAGTAACACAAACGACTGGCCCAAAAATTTCTTCTTGAAAAACCCGCATTTTATTGTGTCCTTTTATCACGGTTGGCTGAATATAGTACCCCTCCCGAATATCTCCGTTTTCTTGCTCATAAGCCTCACCACCAACCAAAATTTCAGCCCCTTCTTCTCTGGCAATATCAAAATATGACATTACTTTCTCGTATTGGTCGTTGGATGCCTGAGCTCCCATCATGGTATCTGGATTAAATGGATTACCCAACTTAATGGCTTTTACTCGCTCCAAAAAACGCTCAATAAACGCATCAGCGATGGATTCATGCAATAAAATTCTGGATGGACAAGTACAAACTTCCCCTTGATTAAGGGCAAACATCGTTGCCCCTTCCAAGCATTTATCAAAGAAGGCATCGTCGGCATCCATTACGCTTGGGAAGAAAACGTTAGGTGATTTTCCTCCCAATTCCATCGTAACGGGGATAATATTTTCAGACGCATATTGCATAATCAAGCGTCCTGTGGTGGTTTCTCCTGTAAATGCAACCTTCGCTACTCGGGTAGAACTTGCTAAAGGTTTACCTGCTTCCAAGCCAAATCCATTTACAATGTTCAAGACTCCTGCGGGTATAATATCTTGCAATAATTCCATCAAACACAAAATTCCAACGGGCGTTTGCTCAGCAGGTTTCATCACGATACAACATCCTGCGGCTAAGGCAGGTGCCATTTTCCAAGTTGCCATCAAAAGGGGGAAATTCCAAGGAATAATCTGAGCAACCACCCCAAGTGGTTCATGAACAATCAATGAAATAGTATTAGGGTCATGCTCAGACATGGTTCCTTCGTCAGCCCGAATTACGCCCGCAAAATAACGAAAATGGTCAACTACCAAAGGTAAATCTGCTGCCATTGTTTCCCGAATTGCCTTGCCATTATCAACCGTTTCAATGGCCGCTAAGTAAGGCAAATTTTGCTCAATAACATCGGCAATTTTTAATAATATATTACTCCGAGTAGTTGCCGAAGTTTTCGACCACGTAGCAAATGCCTCATGTGCAGCATCCAAGGCTACTTCAATGTCTTCTTTTGTGGAACGTGCCACTTTTGTAAAGGCTTTGCCATCAACGGGCGAAATACTTTCAAAATACTGTCCTTTGACGGGTGCAACAAATTTGCCACCGATAAAATTATCGTATTGTGCTTTGAATGTGGGTCTTGCCACTAAATTTTCCACCGCTACGGGTGCATCCATTTCGAGAGTATCCATGAATAATTAAAAGATAACAAAACCCTTTAATTAT
>JANPIG010000913.1:0-3903 GCA_031424875.1 Cytophagales bacterium | reverse complement strand
TCTGGAAAGTAACTCGTTCCAAATAGAGCAATAAAAAAAAGAAAAGCATCTGCCATTGTAACCCCTAAGGCAATGAGAACGCCCCGCTTTACGCCTGTATCAATACTGGTTTGAATTAATCTAAAAAAAGCGGGTCCAAAGGTAAAACATAGTAGAAAACCATAAATGAATCCAAAAAATACTGCTTGTGTCATAGTGAAGGGTTTAGATTCCTTTTAAGCGAGCCACCTTTAAAATAGCGGCAATACTCAATGAATCTGTGATTTCTGAGTCCATAACCATACGGACTGCTTCTTGTAAACTTACTTTCTTAAGGGTTAATATTTCTGTATCGTCGGGTTGTGATTCTCCAAAAGCTAATTCTTCTGCCAAGAATAAATATCCCACCTCATTCGTAACGGAATTAGAGGTATGAATGTTACCAAGTGGTGTCCAATGATTAGCCTCCATACCTGTTTCTTCCTTTAATTCACGCTTGGCGGATTCTAAGATATCAGAATTTAATGCCCCACCACCCATCGGGATTTCCCAAGAATACTCATTTAAAGTATATCGAAATTGACCAACTAACCAAGTATTATTTTCATGGTCGAGCGGCAAAACTGCTGCTGCAAAGTTCTTGAAATGTGCTTTCCCATAGATGCCAGGTTCGCCATTTGGTTTAATTACTTCTTCATGGTGAATACTTACCCAAGGGTTTTCATAAACTAAAACGGAAGAGATTTTTTTCCAAGGATTTTCAAAATTTATCATTTCACAAAGGTAGCCTATCAATATTAATTTTTAAAATTTGAAATGATTACCTTTGTGGATAATTTAAAAAATGATGAATACAAAATATAAGCTTATACTAACCTCTTTTATAGTCAGTTTAATACTGATGATTGTGAAATTTATCGCCTATTATATTACCTATTCGAGTGCTATTTTGACGGATGCTTTAGAGGCAATTATTAATGTAGTTGCCAGCGGATTTGCGTTTTACGCCGTTTATTTAGCCTCACAGCCCAGAGATTTAAATCACCCTTATGGACACGGTAAAATAGAATTTTTTTCTGCAGGATTGGAAGGTGTTTTGATAGTTTTAGCCAGTGTTTTTATCGTTTTTCACGCTACTGAAAGTCTTATAAATCCTCAACCATTCAAGGATTTGCAAATAGGGTTATTGATAATTTCTTCTGGAACATTAATAAACTATTTATTGGGGTATTTTATTGAAAGAGAGGGGGTTAGGCAGAGTTCTCCCACATTAATTGCGGATGGCAAACATCTAAAATTAGATGCCGTTAGTGGATTGATTTTAGTCGTAGCGGTGTTATTAGTGTATCTGACAGGTTATGCTTGGATTGATGGTTTTGCTTCCATACTTTTTGCACTTTTTATGGCTTGGAATGGAGTGAAAATCATTAGGAAATCTATTGGAGGTTTGATGGATGAAGCCAATGAGGAGGTTTTGGATAAGGTAATTAATATCTTAAAATTTCATAAGAAAGACGAATGGATTGATATTCATAATCTTAGAATTCAAGAGTATGGGTCGGATATTCACATTGATTGTCATTTGACATTGCCGAATTATTGGACTTTAGAAAAAGTACACGATACAGTGCATGAATTTGAAGAAATTTTAGAAAAAGAATTTCCTTCGAATGTTGAAATATTCATTCATGCCGACCCTTGTTTACCTGAATGCTGTCATTACTGTAAGGTGAAGAATTGCCCAATTCGTGCAGCAGAGCCTACAAAAACGGTTAATTGGAATAAAGTAAATTTAACACTAAATCAAAAACATTTTCTTGAAAATATTTAATTTCTTCATAGCCATTTTAATACTTTTTAGCCTTTATGGTTGTCTGCAAAATTTCAAAATGAGCGATAAAACGGTGGCAGATTATTACGGCAAACACCCACCCATGCCTCAGTTTTCGTATTCTGACACGTTGAGTAGAAAGATTTATTATGCTCATACTGAAACCTCCGATAAGCCTCTCCTCATACTTATACACGGAGCTCCTGGAGCATGGTTTGGGTATAAGGAGTTTTTTCATGACAGTTTATTGTTGCGAAAATTCCAAATTATTGCCCCAGACCGTCCAGGCTATAATAATTCGGGTGAAAAGGAATTATCAATCGCCCAACAAGCTAATCTTCTGAAACCCCTACTTTCACGGGAAAAATATGCTCAAATTATTGTTTTGGGGCGTTCTTATGGAGCAGCCATTGCAGCAAAGTTAGCAGCAGATTGTCCTCTCTTAGTCAACAAATTAGTGTTAATTGCCCCTGCTTGTGACCCCGAAATAGAGAAGTTTTGGTGGTTTTCAAAGCCTGTAAATTCGAAGTTTGCAAGATTTTTTCTGCCAAAATATGCCAATCGTGCCAGTGATGAGAAATTTACTCACCAAGCCGAATTAATAAAACTACTACCCGATTGGCAAAAGATAAAATGCCCCGTAACGATACTACAAGGTGGAAAAGACTGGATTATTGATCCCTCCAACGGTCGTTTCGTGGATTCAGTTTTGATAAACGCCCCCAAGAAATTTATTTATTTACCTGAGAATGGACATTTGATTACTTCGGAACGGTATGAGTTGGTGAGGGAGATTTTGCTGGGGTTGTAATGATAATTTTCGAAGGCTTTTTTCATACTCAAATATTCCCTACCTTTAAAAATCATTCATCCAAAAACCATTTTACAAAATGACACGTAAAATATTATCTATATTAATCATTTTCTGTATCCTTCACAATAGTTTTTCGCAAGTTTTAGTGGCTGGCTCGCCCGAAAGTGTGGGTATGTCTGCCGAGCGTATCAAACGCATTGATGGACATTTGCAAGACCAACTAAATAAAAAATGGATTCCTGGCACGGTGGCAATGGTGGCTCGTAAAGGCAAAATTGTGTATTCGACAGCCTTAGGAACAAGTGGCATTGGCACGCAGGATATGAAGAAAGATGATATTTTTAGATTGGCTTCCATGACAAAACCCATCGTAACTACCGCTTTGATGATTTTGATTGAAGAAGGTAAATGCCTTTTGGAAGATCCTGTTTCGAAATACATTCCAGAATTTAAAAACCCTGTGATTTTAAAAGAATTGAATGCCAAAGATTCCTCATTCACTACCGAACCTTCTCTCACTCAAATCACGCTTCGTCATTTACTTACCCATACTTCTGGGATTGGCTATGGGTTTACTAATCCTAAAGTTTCAGGTGTAATTTATGGAAAAGCAAAATTAGTAGATGGTTCAACCATTGAGCCTTTTACGATTGGCGAAAAGATGAAAATCTTAGCAAAACAGCCTCTTTTGCACGCCCCAGGTACAAAATGGACTTATGGTTTGGGCATTGATGTGATTGGGTATGTAGTAGAAGTAGTATCAGGCAAAAACCTTTCAGATTTTTGTGAGGAGAGAATTTTACAACCTTTGGGCATGAAAGACACTCACTTCTTTTTTCCAGAATCTGCCGAAACCAGAACTGCCCGCTTATATACAGAACTTCCAAACGGAACGGTGCTAAATGTATCTGAATTGCCTCAGACGAGAACCTTAAATTATGCCACTCGTGGGGCGAAAACATACTTTTCGGGAGGCGGAGGAATGAGTGGAACAGCGGAGGATTACATGAAATTTATGCAAATGATTTTGAACGGAGGAGTCTATAATGGCAATAGAATTTTGAGTAGAAAATCTATTGAATCTATGTCAAATAATCAAATTGGAGATTTATCAATCAACTCAGAAGGAACGAAATTTGGCTTAGGGTTTGCCATACAAACGCCCCTTAGTTCCTATCATAAATTAGGTTCGCCCGGTCGAATGTCCTGGGGAGGCTTTTTCAACACAACTTTTTGGATTGACCCAAAAGAGCAAATAATTGCTGTTTTAATGACCCAA
>JANPIG010000912.1:0-1009 GCA_031424875.1 Cytophagales bacterium | reverse complement strand
AAATATTCTTGTTCAGCACCCAGCGTTGGCGAAACTTTTGAAACTTCTCTACTAAAATATTCATTCATGATTTTAGTAGCCGCTTTATCAACCAATTCTATGGATTTCAATAAAGGAGTTTTATAGTCTAATGCCTCACCTGTATATGATACAAAAACCGAAGGAATGCACAACGTGGAACTTCCTGCCGCATTTTCCATGATAAAAGCAGGAGAAGAAGGATCCCAACCCGTATAACCACGAGCCTCGAAAGTAGAACGAATTCCTCCGTTTGGAAAAGAGGAAGCATCGGGTTCCTGTTGGACTAGGGCAGAACCTTTAAATTTCTCGATGGCTTTTCCCGAAGGTGTTAAATCAAAAAACGAGTCGTGTTTTTCTGCTGTTGTTACCGTGAGTGGTTGAAACCAGTGCGTATAGTGAGTATCACCACGAGAAATTGCCCAAGACTTCATGGCAGCAGCTACTTCATCAGCGGCTTCACGGTCTATTTTTTTGCCATCTTGAATGGCAGTATTAATTTTAAGATACGCCTCAGGACTCAAAAGTGACCTCATTACTTCATCATTAAATGTATTAACTCCGAAAAAATCACTAATCTTCTCAGTAGGAATTTTTACTTGAACGGGTTGTCGAGTTTGGGCCAATTCTAATGCCTTAAATCTTGCTATTGCCATGTTTGTGATTCATATAATTTTATAATTACTCAAAAATAGAATGAAGTTTTGGAAAAACAAATCATTATTTATTGTTAATTGAATCCTAAAATTTAGATTTTCTTTTAATTCAGGTTTAATTATGAACTGGTTTGTAATTTTTTTTGGCTTTTTTTAATATAATGCTTATAATAATGATTGCTTCTTAATCTAATTTTTACAATAATCCTGAATCTATGTAGTAATATAGACTTACCTATATTCAAAAATAATACTTCAAAGAAAAAATTGTAATTTTTCAAGAATAGTATAATAAATTTGGTTAATATGTATAATTGCAAAATATTATACTGTAT
>JANPIG010000911.1:0-1697 GCA_031424875.1 Cytophagales bacterium | reverse complement strand
TCAAAAACCTTACATCATTCTCAGTAAATAGTCGTAAGTCTTTAATTTGATATTTCAACATCGTGATGCGTTTAATACCCATCCCGAAAGCAAAACCAGTGTATTCTTGCGAATCTATTCCACACTGTTCCAATACGTTAGGATCCACCATACCCGAACCTGCAATCTCTACCCAACCCGAATATTTACAAACATTACAGCCCTTCCCTTTACAGATTAGACACGTTATATCAATTTCTGCTGAAGGTTCGGTAAATGGAAAATAGGAAGGACGATAACGCACTTTGGTATCTTGTCCAAACATCTCTTTGGCAAAATAATAAAGGGTATCTTTCAAATCCTTGAAACCAACATTTTTATCTACATAAAGTCCTTCCACTTGATGGAAAAGACAGTGTGCCCGTGCTGAAATAGCTTCATTGCGATATACCCGCCCAGGCATAATTGAGCGTAAAGGAGGTTTTTGATTTTGCATCAAACGGATTTGTACGTTGGACGTATGGGTACGCAACAATATATCATCTGCCACGTTTCCACCTTTTTTTTCAATGAAAAAAGTGTCCTGCATTTCACGGGCAGGGTGATTTTCAGCAAAATTTAGTGCCGTGAAATTATAAAAATCAGATTCAATTTCTGGTCCATCCGAAACGTTGAAACCCATTTTGGCAAAAATCTCAATGATTCTGGCACGCACCAACGTAAGCGGATGCAATGTTCCGTTTTCGTTGGGAATATTGGGCAAAGTCAGGTCAAATTCAATGGCAACCGGCTTGTCAGTCGATGATTCCATCAAGGCCTGAAACTCATTGAATTTATTTTGAGCTGCTTCTTTCAAAGCATTCAATTCTTGACCCACAGCACGGCGGTCTTCTTGCGGAACATTTTTGAGTCCATCGAAAAGGTCACCAATAACGCCTTTACGCCCTACATACGCAATACGGAATGTTTCGAGCTGCTCTTTATTCTCAATCGTGAAATCAGCAATTTGCTGGTGTATTTCTGTAATCTTGTCTTGCATAGTGCAAAATTAGTAATTAGAAATTAGTGATTAGTGATTAGTGATTAGATTTTTTACGGTTTACCCAATTCTAACAAAAAAGGTGAGCCTAATTGACTCACCTTTTTCTTATTTCACTACAATTCTATTTCAATACAAAACCCAAGTATCCTTAGACCCTCCACCTTGCGAAGAATTAACTACCAACGATCCTTTCCGCAAAGCCACACGGGTTAAGCCGCCAGGAATCACCTCCACGCCATTTCCATAAAGAATATAAGGACGTAAATCCACGTGGCGACCTTCGGCGTGGTCGTCAATTAGGCACGGGACTCTGGATAAAGAAATAGTAGGTTGAGCAATATAATTTCTTGGATTTGCTTTGATTCTTGCCTTGAAAATTGCTTGTTCTTTTTTAGTTGATTTTGGACCAATCAACATACCATAACCACCAGCTTCATTGGCTTCTTTTACCACTAATTTTTCAATATTTTCTAATACATATTTACAATCCAATTCCTCTCCGCAGATATAAGTTTCTACGTTTGGCAAAATGGCATCTTCGCCTAAATAATATTTAATGATTTTTGGAACATAAGCGTATATCACCTTATCGTCAGCCACACCCGTGCCTGGGGCATTGGCAAGGGCAATTCTACCTTTTTTATAGACATCAAAAATACCAGGAATTCCAATCAAC
>JANPIG010000910.1:0-4107 GCA_031424875.1 Cytophagales bacterium | reverse complement strand
CGCTAAGAAAACTTGCGTTCCTCCCTTCCGTCTTTGCGGTAAATAATTTTAAGGCTTGAATTTTTCGTAAACTTCCCTATCGGTAACGGCATCACGTCCCCACAGTTCTACGTAAATGACCGATGGCATCATACCGCTTTCATCTACTTTTACAAAAACTCTTTTCAAAATCTGCATTTTACCATTAATAGGAAATAGGGCAATGGGTTGTCCTTTAGCATTCATTTTTACTACAAATTTTCTTTTACGATACGCCAGAAAATGCCCATCATAACTTCCAGTTTCACCTGATGTAGCCTTTGTGTGTAGACCATATGCCAAAGTTCGTTGAATACCCGTAAGTTCTTGTTTTTTTCCCCCTTCAGTATAACGAATCCAATAGGTATGCACAGGATTTTTGGGGTCTAATTTCTTATCCGTTCCTAAATTAGCATCGTACAAAATAGTATTTACATTGGAACTACGTTGAATATAAAAAAGCCTAATGTCTGAGTCAGCGGGCGTTGGAAATTGATCGGCAGCAGCGGGCGGAACAGACTTTGTTTTTTGAGCTAAGCTATTGAAGCTCAACAAGATAACTACTAAATATAGTGGTTTTAAAAATTGCATAATATAGTTTTAAATCTCTTAAATGTTATGATGTGTAAAAGTATTGAAGCCCTCAAAATAACCCTTACAAGCTTTTTAGATGCTTATAAGGGCTAATAATTGTTTATAACTTCGGATGCTTCAAATGAAAATCTGTGGCATCTTGATAAATTTTGGCTACTTGCAATAATTTCCCTTCTCCAAATAATTTACCCATAAAAGTAATACTTGTTGGTCGGCCTTCTTTGCGAAATCCGTTGGGTAAAACAACGCAAGGATGTCCCGTTAAGTTCGTCATGGTAAGATTTTTACTGGCAAAAGCGGGAGATAAATAAACGTCCAAATCCTTTAATTTATTATGAAAATCTTGAATCAATAATGTACGATGGCGATTTGCTTGGATGTATTCTACCGCTGGTACAAAACGAGCTGCCCGAAACACATTCCCCCAAGCATTCTTAATTTGACGAACCATCAAATCATCTCTATTTGAACGAGTTAAATCATCAAAAGCCGCTGCTGACTCTACACTCAAAAGGAAACTAATATCGTTGGAAGGGAGACTTGGCAATTCTAAAGGAATCAAATCTGCACCTAATTTTTTCATCATCAAAAGCGTTAAAGAATCCTGCATTTTATTAGCATATTTGCCTTCAAAATCTTTCTTTAAATAGCCAATTTTAATGCCTTTCAAGTCTTTTTTCGTTCCATCAAATACAAAAGGGGCATCCATAACGCTCAAATCTTGCCCGTCTTCACCTTGGATTTGGTTAAAAACAATGGCACAATCTTCAACCGTCCGACAAATCGGTCCTAATTTATCCATAGACCAACTCAACGCCATTGCCCCCGTGCGAGGTACACGTCCGAAGGTGGGTCGCAAGCCTGTATCTCCACATTCAGACGAAGGAGAAACAATTGAACCCAACGTTTCAGAACCAATGGCAAACGGCAAAAGTCCTGCTGAAACCGCCGAAGCCGAACCCGCTGAAGAACCCGAAGAACCCCGTTTTAAATCCCAAGGATTTTTGGTTACTCCGCCAAACCATACGTCGCCCCAAGCTAATTCTCCCAAAGTCATTTTGGCACATAAAACTGCTCCCGCTTTTTCTAATCTTTGTATTACAACTGCATCATAATCAAGCATTTGATCTTTATATGGCACCGAACCCCAAGTAGTTTTATAGCCTTTTTTTGCCAATAAATCCTTCGCTCCATAGGGTATTCCATGCAATAAACCACGATATTTTCCGGCCTTGATTTCTGCATCTGCCTGTGTGGCTTGTTTTAAGGCTAAATCTTCAGTAAGCGTTATTACACATGCTAATTGGACATCATATTTTTTCAATCTGTCCAGAAAAAATTTAGTCAATTCAATAGATGAGATTTGCTTGGTTCGGATTAATTCTGCCAATTGTCGAACACTATAAAATGCTAATTCATTTCTATCAACAGGCATTTTAATTGTCTTTACATCAGACGATTTGAAAGAAGACCCACCCTTTTCAAACTTAAACCCCACAGGAAGAGGATTGAAAATTAAAGCGGGTGATACCTCATTTTTGAGTTCAACTTTCCGATTATCTTCAAAATTTTTACGGTTATCATTCAGTTCCGCTAACATTGAATCTGCTTCGGCGGGGGTAAATTCTAAACCTATAATTTTTTCAGCTTGCTTAACAATTTCAATGGTAAGGGTTTGGTTATCAATAGCTTTGGTAATAAATGCACCCATTGCCATACTGACAAGGCATAGGGCAGGAAGAAGGAAACGTTTTTTCATGAATTTGGGTTTTTAGAATAGTTATGAAGGATAAAATAAATGATTCTTAAGATAAATTATTGAACGTTGAAATTTCATTACATCACATAAAGGCCTTTGGCTTTATTATTTCCTCATAGCTTAAATCTGACAGCCATGCAATCACTAATTTTATAATATTACATCACAAAACGATTCATTGTTTAGTATCTTTGAAAAAAATTATAAATCAAAATCACATATATTATGTACGAAATTTTCCAATTGATTCACAGAGCGTTATTCTTTGTTGTTATGGCATTAGGGCTTATTGTTTTGGTAAAAGCCTCCATGGGACTTAGTAATAAGTCTGAATTTACAGAATCTGACCGTAAAATGGGTCTTTTCTTTATGATTTCAAACCACACACAGCTGTTGGTTGGCTTGGTTTTGTATCTATTTTTAAGTCCACTCGCTTTAAAAGCTATTACTGATTTAGGCATGGCTGAGGTAATGAAAAATGCTGAATACCGTAGAATTGCAGTTGAGCATATTACTACGAATTTAATAGCAATTGTTTTAATTACGATTGGTTATTCAAAAAATAAAAGAGCTGTTGATTCAGTTGTAAGACATAAAAATGCTTTAATTTTCTACGGTTTAGGGCTTGTTTTATTATTGAGCCGTATTCCTTGGGATAGATTGTTTTAAAATAGCTTTCGGCAGTCGGCTTTCAGCTGTCAAAATTACCCACCGCTGAAAGCCAATAGCCGAAAACCGACAGCCAAAAAATGTCCGAAATAAAATCCATACTCAAAGATTACAAACTCCGTCAAACAGACTGTCGGGAGGAAATTCTATCAGTCTTTATGGGCAAAAAACATGCTCTCGCTCATGCAGATGTAGAAGAGCAATTGACCGAGCAATTTGACCGAGTGACGGTTTATAGAACGTTAAAAACTTTTTTAGACAAAGGATTGATTCATAAGGTTTTAGATGATGAAGGAGGCGTAAAATACGCCATTTGCAAAGATAATTGCCATTCTGAAGATCATCAACATCATCACGACCATGTGCATTTCAAATGTAATAATTGTGGACTTACCACTTGTTTAGACCACGTAACCATTCCAAGCATTATTCTTCCCGAAGGCTATCAACGATTGGAGACGAACCTTCTGATGCAGGGGGTTTGTAAGAGTTGTAGTTTTTAATTATTCGTTATCAGTTATTTGTTATTAATTACTGGTTATAAGTTATTCATTGTTCATTAGTTGTTGTTGGATATGTATTCCAACTATACTAATTAGTAGTCTGTAACTCTTAATCAATAACTAATAACCAATAACTACACCATACCAAAATGATACAAATTATCCCAGCCATTGACCTCATAGACGGCAAATGTGTACGCCTAACGCAAGGCGATTATTCCCAAAAAACTATTTATAACGAAGACCCCTTAGAAGTTGCCAAATCTTTTGAAGATGCAGGTATAACTCGCCTTCATTTGGTAGATTTAGATGGTGCGAAACAGAAGCAAATCGTTAATCATAAAGTCTTAGAAAGGATTGCGACCTACACTAAACTGCATATTGATTTTGGCGGAGGTGTACAGTCGGACGAAATGATAAAAATTGCCTTCAACTCAGGAGCAAAACAGGTAACGGGTGGAAGCGTAGCCGTGAAAAACCCAAAGTTATTTGAAGGTTGGTTACAAACCTATGGAGGTGAAAAAATAATATTAGGAGCGGATGCTCGTAACGAAAAAATTGCCA
>JANPIG010000909.1:0-4806 GCA_031424875.1 Cytophagales bacterium | reverse complement strand
TGCTTCACTCTTTTTCCAAGCTTCGTTAATACCACTTGCTAAAGTTGAATTAGCATAAGAATCTCCTGAATTTTCTTGAGTTGTATAGGCACGTAAGAAGAAATCAGAACCTTTCAATTCTGCCTTTCCTTGCCACAATGTAAAGTTTTTGATTGAATAACGGTCTGAACCTGTATAAAGACTGGTTCCATAACCATAATTTCCTTGAACAATTGCCTCAACTTTATCATTCAAACGAAAATGCAAGGCAGCGTTCAATTTTAAACTTTTAGTAGTATAATCTGCCAAAACGTTTTCCTCATAACCTGTACGTGAAACTACCACTGGTGTAGCTGGAAATACCGAATTAAAGATAGCTGTTGGGGTCAAAGCTCCTCCTGTAGCGGCAGAAATTTGATTAATACCTGCTGTCAAACCATTTGTTGGGTCTCCTAAGATTGGTCTTAATAAACTTTGAAAGTTTAAACTTTGGTTTCCTTCATCACCATAAACGTTGATACCATCGTACGCTTGGTCTGTTGCCCTAGTTCCTACGTTTGGTCCAAAACCGTTTCTTAAACTCTGGTTGTTATAGTTAGTTGCTTGCCAATCTTTAGCTTGTAAATAGGCAAAATTCAACTTGAAAGCTATTTTATTATTAAATGCCTTAGCATAACGGAAACTATAATCTGTATAACCCGTTGATGGCTCTGTGCGGTTTGGAGCATTCATCGTTCCAAATTTCACATTAGCACTTAATCCTTGATACAAAAATGGGCTTTTTGAATTCATCAAAATAATACCATTCATGGCATTTGGACCGTAAAGAGCTGATGCTGCTCCTGGAATCAATTCAACACTTTCTAAGTCTAATTCACTGATACCCACAATGTTACCTACGGCAAAGTTCAAGCCTGGGGCTTGGTTATCCATACCGTCCACCAACTGTACCACTCTTGGGTTTCCGTTTCCGTTGAAACCACGAGTAGTAACTGATGAGAATGTCAAACTCTGCGTATTTACGTCAACACCTTTCAAGTTTTTCAAGGCATCATAAAATGAAACTGCTGGAGAAGATTGCAAAGCACGCAAATCCATTTTCTCAACTGATACCGGCGACTTCATTACGCTCTCTTCCACACGTGAGGCAGAAACAACCACTTCCTGACCCAATACATTCTGCTCTTCCAACTTAATATCAAAGTCTGATTTGCTTTCTGTTACTGTGATTTCCTGTGTTTTATACCCAACGCTTGATACTGCAATAGTGAAAGGGGTGGGGGTTGAAGTAGAGAGAGAAAAATTTCCCTTGCTATCAGTAATTGTACCAATCACTTTTCCTCTTACTGCCACACTTACGCCAATAAGTGTTTCTTTCGTGGCTCCGTCGCTAACTTTACCCGAAATTTTAGTTTGTGCGAATGTTGACGCCATCAACATCATTGAGAAGATGAATCCCAAACCCGCTTTTGTAAAAATACGCTTCATACCTGCTATTTTAGTGAATTAAAGTTATTTTATATTATTTTTGTAGTACAAAATTGCAAATTATTCCTCACAATACAGAATTAAATTTTGAAAATATTATGCAAGCAGAGTAAATATTTTACAATTTTTTCAAAAAATTATTCAACAAACTATTTTATGTATGAAATACTTTAAATCTTCCATTTTAATCTTAATTATCTCATTATCAAGCTGTAATAAAATTCCATTTCAATTAAAAAGCCATTTTTCTGAAAATTTAATTCCTGCCGTTCCTGATTATTCTAAAACAGAATATTGGGCAAGCCTCCCCACAAAATCTGACCCTGCCGATAGAGTTCCACTGAAATCAGCCTTGAAAGAGGGGCAAGCCGAAGCCAAAGTTGATGTATTTTTTATGCATCCAACGGTTTTCACAAAAAAACCAGAGAATAAATATGAATGGAATGCCGACGTGAATGATGCTAAAATGAATGAATCAATAGATAATTCTACTATTTTGAATCAAGCCTCTGCCTTTAATGGTTCGGGCAAAATATATGCTCCACGCTATCGTCAGGCACATTATCATGCTTTCAGAACTCAAGATGCTAATGACAAAAAGAAGTCTCTCGACTTGGCTTATACTGATATCAAAGCAGCTTTTGAATATTACCTCAAAAACTATAATAGTGGTCGACCCATTGTGATTGCTTCGCATAGTCAGGGAACTGTTCATGCGACTCGTTTATTGAAAGAATATTTTGATGGGAAACCGCTTCAAAAGCAATTGGTAGCGGCTTATATTATTGGAATTGCTACTCAGCCCAACTCTTTTAAAGACATAACTCCTTGTAAATCAGCTGATGAAACGGGTTGTTTTATCTCATGGAATACCTACGGAAGAGATTATTATCCTACCTCGCACAAAGCAGGATTGAGTACAGCCGTAAGTACGAACCCACTTACGTGGACATTGGATAGTACGTACGCTCCCGCCTCCATGAATAAAGGTGGCGTAGGACTAAAATTTACGCTTTATCCTAATATTGTAGATGCTCAAAACCATGAAGGAATGGTTTGGGTAAACAGACCAAATATTACAGGTAGTAAACTTGTAAAAAATCAAAGTTGGCATATTGCAGACATTAATTTTTTCTATGTAAATATTAGAGAAAATTTGGCGCTTAGAATTGAAAAGTATTTAGCAAAAAAATGAACAATAATAACTATGTAGTAATTATGGCTGGTGGTGTTGGAACAAGGTTCTGGCCCTTTAGTCGAAGCATGAATCCTAAGCAGTTTCACGATGTTTTAGGAACAGGCAGAACACTTTTGCAACAAACGGCTGACCGTTTTGAAGATATTTGTCCTAAGGAAAATATTTTTATTGTAACTAGTCAGGATTATATTCAAATCATCAAAGAGCAGTTACCCTTTATGACTGATAATCAGATACTTGCAGAACCTGCCCGTAGGAATACGGCTCCATGCGTTGCGTATGCTTGCTATAAAATTGCGACCCAAAATCCAGATGCTAACATCGTGGTTGCCCCTGCCGACCATATTATTCTGAGGGAAAAAGCCTTTGAAAATAGAATTAATTTGGCGTTGGAAACTACCGCAAAAAGTGATGTTTTATTGACTTTGGGCATTACGCCAACTCGCCCAGATACGGGCTACGGATACATACAATATTTACATACACAGGATGAGGTAAAGAAGGTAAAAACATTTAGAGAAAAACCAAATTTAGAACTTGCTAAACTATTTGTAACAAGTGGCGAATATGTTTGGAATGCGGGGATTTTTATTTGGAATGTGCAATCAATTATGAAAGCTTTTGCTCAAAATAGTCCACAGATTCATGAGATTTTTTCGAGGGGCGAGAGTGTTTATTTTACGGAAAATGAAACCAGTTTCATTAACGAAGAATATAAAACTTGTGAAAGTATTTCGATAGATTATGCTGTAATGGAGAAAGCTGACAATGTTTATACGGTGATGGGGGATTTCGGGTGGTCTGATTTAGGCACCTGGAAATCACTATATGAAGTGTCTGACAAAGACGAAAATGAAAACGTTGTTGACGGTGAAACCATGCTCTATGGTGTAACGAACAGCATCATTAAAACTCCCAAAGACCGCTTGGTTGTGGTGCAAGGTTTGGACGGTTATATCATAGCTGAGTACGACAATGTTTTAATGATTTGTGAAAAAGAACAGGAGCAATTTGTGAAAAATTTTGTAGCAGATGCAGGGAAGAAAGGGAAAGAATTTATTTGATTTCAACTTCCCGAAAGTAAAAGGAACTTTCGGGAAGTTTTTAACCTCACATGTTCACCAAAGCATTTCCTCTCAAAACAGGTAATACATCATACAAATCATGTTGCAAGCAATAGGCTATATCCTTGTGAATACCAAGGCGTTGCAACCTTTTTACGTGCGATGAAGTTGCCACGAACGACAGTAAATCATCTTTACCTAAATTATATAATCGTTGTGCCATCAGGGCGGCATCTTCTTCAATCATAAATTCTTCTTGCAAACGCTCAACTAAGGCTCCCGCAAAGAGTGTATCTTCTAAATTAGGTTTACCTTTCCACCCCGCACACAAAACCAAAACGTCATACTGCTGGTCTTTGAGATAATTTGTTAAGGCTCCCAAGTTCAAAAATGAGCCAACCATTACTTTTACGGCAGATTTTGATTTGGTAATTGCCAGCGTTCCATTAGTGGTAGTTACACAAATAGTTGCCCCATGTACCTTTTCAGTCATATAATTGAAAGGTGAATTGTCAAAGTCAAAGCCTTCAGGAGTTTTGCCATCTCGTTCAGCTGCCGCTAAGTAGCCCTGTTGTTGATAAATTACACATTCATCAATAGTGGCAACAGGAATAATTGCCTCAACCCCATGAGCAAAGGCAGTAGTCATGCAAGAAGTAGCCCTAAAAATATCCACTACCACCACAATAGCATTTTCAATATCGTGTAGGTGTAATAATTCTGGAGTTAAGCAAACGTCAATTTTTTTCATACAAAATTTTATTCAATATTTTTTAACGAAACTCATGGCATGAGATTAGGCATCTCCTTGAGTAATACGCTAATTATCAATAATTTATGAGCTGAGTCATGCCATGAGTAATTATGTTATCACTTCGCTTCCATCAATACTAAAAACATTTCGGATGCGTGCCAACCGTGCGTAATACACAATTTTGTTTGAGCATAAATGGGGTCAATGACATTCATTCCTTCATAATTAGCATCTTTCGATTCTGATTCCCAAGAAAGGGGATAATCTGAAATTGAAACTATTCCCCTCTTTTGGCTTGAAAAGTGATCTTCTGCCCAGGTAAG
>JANPIG010000908.1:0-3900 GCA_031424875.1 Cytophagales bacterium | reverse complement strand
AATTTTGGCTTTTTTACGAATTCCTGCGGTATCGGTGATGATAAAATCTTTTCCAAAAAGTGTGTAGTGATTATCTATGGCATCACGAGTTGTACCTGCAATATCCGTTACGATACTTCTTTCTTTACCCAAAAGGGCATTCAAAAACGATGATTTTCCTACATTTGGTTTTCCCAAAATAGCAATTTTCGGAATCCCAGCATTTGGATTTTCGATGCCTTCTTCTGGAAAATGACTCACTACGGCATCCAACAAATCTCCCGTTCCCGAACCACTTTCTGCCGCAATGGCGTAAGGGTCGCCCATGCCTAATTCATAAAATTCAACTGATTCCATGCCTTTTTCGTAGGTATCAGCCTTGTTTGCCACGATATAAACGGGCTTTTTGGAACGGCGTAATACCTTGGCGAAATCCTTGTCCAAGTCGGTTACACCCGTTGAACAATCCACCACAAAGAGACAAACGTCCGCCTCCTCAATAGCCATTTCTACTTGTTCACGAATAGCACCCTCGAAGGTATCATCCGAACCCGTTACGTAGCCACCCGTATCAATGACGGTGAAATGTTTTCCAATCCACTGACCATATCCGTAGTGGCGGTCACGGGTTACGCCCGAGACATTATCCATGATTGCCTTTCGCTGTTCGATTAGGCGATTAAAAAGCGTTGATTTACCCACGTTTGGGCGACCAACAATTGCAACAATATTTGACATTTTACTGGTTTTGTGAGCTGTTCCCTGCGTACTGTTCAATGGTTAATTATCTGAATATCAGAATCATAACCCAAGCCTTGCAAGCACCTCGATTTTTGAAAAATATACTTTTAAGGTAGGGGTAGAAGAATGGTGTTTGTAATATTTTATTTTACAGCTAAACGTTCTGTCAGTTCATTTTTTAGCTGTTTCATTTCTTTTCTTAATTCAGGAATATCAGTTGATAAATGGCTAAATATTTCTTCGATTTTAGCACTTCTGTCTGTAATTTCTTGCTTCATTTCAGAGAGGGTTGTTTGTTTTTCTTGGTCTGTCATGAATTTCTATCTGATAAATATTTAACACTTTTTTAATCTTAGCACATTCCAAGACTATGTGAGAAAATTCTTGTTATCTCAATTAACAGACAAATCAGTAAAAATAACTCTTTCTAATTTCCCTGACTTGCTATCAATCATAAAACGATAACTTTTATTATCTAAGGCTTTTATTAATTCGATAATACCTACACCAATGCTCATAAATCCCAAAGCACTTCCCCAAGCACTAAATGCTCCATAATAGTTATTGAAATATACATTTGCGTTCCACGCTCTAATGCCTGCATTTATAAACTTATATTCTTGATATTTACCACGGTTTTCGTTTTCATAAGTACCTGTTGCTTCAAAATTCGTCCCTAATGTTTTTAGATTTATATAATTATAGCTACTAATGGCATTCTTATCTTTTACAGCATAGTACACACTTCCTTGATAACACAATCCCCATATTTTATATCTCGCTGGTGATATTCGTTTCTTTTCCCCATCTGGAAATACCTCGTACAATTCGTAATATGTTCGAAACGGTTTTACCTCAATTACTGGATTACTCGAAGGTCTATTTTCTAAAAACTCCTGATAATTAGCATACAATCCATCATTCAATTTTTTGTCAGTTAGAATTGTTGGGACTATTGCTTTTTGTAGTAAATCTACTTCTGAAATAAAGGTATTAGAAACAGGGCGAAGACTTATTTTGTACTCCATAATTTCTAACATGATAGTTTTCAGTGCGCAAGTTGTTAGTTTTGAAAAATCTATTGTCGCTACCCCCGATGGGGACGAACCTTCAAAAAGTCGTTTTTCTGAATCAACCAATATATAACCACCCTCTTTATGAATGAAAACATCAACTTCCAGATTTACCCAAGGACCTTGTTCATTCTTTTTAATTTTACGCTGCCCACACACTAAGCGGTTAATACGCATAATAATAGGTTTTGCCTTTGAGTTTTTAATAACTGCATAATCAAAAAAATCTTGAAAACTGGAAGCAACATTTTTGATGAATTCAATGCTTTGAACAGTTTTAGTAGATTCATCGGAAATTCCTCCTACTATTGCTGATGTGTCTGTTCTTGCATCAACTACTCTTTCAACATAAAAATCACTTTCTCTATTTTTGTTAATTTTGGCAACAGATATTTGAACGTCGACTTGGGCAAATGTTGGATAGTTTATAAAGAAATAGAGTAAAATGATGGTAAAAAAATGTTTCATAGTGATTATTTCGGGGGATTATTTTTCTTAATATAGTCTTTGTGAATCTCATGTCGTTGTCAGTATCTCACAGACAATTAAACCACAATCCCCTCCTCCTCCAACAACTTCGCAATATTCAAAGTACAATCATCCAAAACTTGTATATCTTCTTGATAATTAACCACATACCATTTGTCGGAAGGTGTAATGACAAATACTTTTTTAGCTTTTGTCGTAATCCAGATGATACGTTCAACGCCAAAGTCTAAGAGTTTTTGCGATTTATTTAACAAATATTCAATCTCATTATTCCACTCAGTCTCTGCCAAGTCTATTTTAATATCCACCTCAATTACTACTTTTGGAGGCACGGTGAAATATTTATCATCCAATACAATTTTATCTTTCTCAAAAATGGCAATATCACTCGCTAAATTTTCATTTAAACTTAAATGTAAACCTGCCTCATTTGAGCCAAGAAGGTATTTTTTTCTGTTGATAAGATTAAAAATGTACCCATGTAAAATAGATACAAGTACCGACTGCAATGAGCTACAACCCATAATTTCTGAAAGATTTTTTTTACCTGATAATACCGCTTTGTAACCTTTATAGTACAAAGGTTTTCCATTCATTTCCTCATAAATTAAATGAGGCGGTATTTTCTGAATCTTGGGTTTGCGTTTTTTTTCAATAACAAGCATGACCTTATGATTTTAAAGTTTATTGATACTCAATTTACAATAAATTTCATTCAAAATACAATCCAAATCGCAATCACTCCCCACCATACCCAAACATCCGCAATTTCTGTTGTTTCTGTCGCCAATCGGGTTCTACTTTAATGAATTGTTCTAAAAAAACCTTTTTGCCAAAGAATTTTTCCATTGCCTCACGGGCTTGAATACCCACTTTTTTGATAGATTCGCCTTTATGACCAATCAAAATGGCTCTTTGCGTTACTCTTTCTACGTAGATTTCTGCCGAAATTCTGATGATGTTTTCTTCCTCTTTAAATGCCGCAATCGACACCTCGCATGAATACGGAACTTCCTTTTTATAATTCAAAAATATCTTCTCTCTAATGATTTCCGAAGCAAAAAAACGTTCGGGTTTGTCGGTCAATTCTTCTTTATCAAAATAGGGTGGATGGTCGGGCAAATGCTCCACAATTGAATCAAAAATTGAGCCTGTATTTTGTTCTTTCAGTGCCGAGATTGGTAGAATATCCTGTGTCGGGAAGCGTTCACGCCAATGAGCAATTTTCTCAGCAATTTGTTCCTCCGTGGCTAAATCTATCTTATTAATCAACAATAAAACGGGAATATGGTCAATCCGAGCCAATTTGTCGATAACATCATCTTCATCGTATTTTTCAAAAATATCCGTTACAAAAAGAATCACATCGGCATCCTCCAAAGAGCTATGCACAAAGGTCATCATTGATTTATGTAACTCATATTTAGGCAGAATAATTCCAGGCGTATCGGAGTAAACTAACTGAAAATCAGTACCCTTATGATTTCCATTCAGAATCCCCATGATGCGGTGGCGAGTGGTTTGAGCCTTAGAAGTAATGATGCTGAGGCGTTCACCCACCAAGACATTCATCAAGGTCGATTTGCCCACGTTGGGTTTGCCTACGATGCTTACAAAG
>JANPIG010000907.1:0-1843 GCA_031424875.1 Cytophagales bacterium | reverse complement strand
GGTAAAACTAAAACCCTCTGGCGTGGAATGGATTGGGGATATTCCTGAGCATTGGGAGGTGAAAAAGTTGAGATATGTTGGTAAATGTCAGAATGGTGTAAGTAAAGGAGGAGAATATTTTGGAAGTGGTTTCCCGTTTATAAGTTACGGTGATGTGTATAAAAATATAGAATTGCCTAAAACTGCAAATGGTTTAGCAGAGTCAACCGAGGCAGATAGAAAACAATATTCTGTGAAAGAAGGAGATATTTTTTTTACAAGAACGTCAGAAACAGTTGAAGAAATTGCTTTTGCTTCAACTTGCAAAGAGACTATTGACAATGCTACTTTTTCAGGATTTTTAATAAGGTTCAGACCTACAAAAGGCTTTTTATGTGAAGGTTTTTCTAAATATTATTTTAGTAGTTATACACATAGAGCATTTTTTATAAAGGAAATGAATTTGGTAATTCGAGCATCTTTAAGTCAAGAACTTTTAAACAGAATGCCAATTTTAATTCCTCCATTAGATGAACAAAATATTATTGCAGAATATATTGAAAATATATCCGAAAAAATCGCAATGGCTATTAATTTAAAACAACAAGAAATTGAAAAACTAAAAGAATATAAAAGTACCTTAATCAATAGTGCGGTAACGGGGAAGGTGAAAATTGGATAATTAAATTTCATTACCTTTTAATAAACCAAAACCTATAATATTAGCCATATCATATATCAAAAAGTAATAATGGATGAAGTCTTAATTTTTTTAAACGATGCTGAAATAGACATTTTTGAAATTACAGATTTGGCGAATACAATGCGAATTGACCTCGAAAACCTACAACCTAAACTCGAAAGGCTGGTAAAAAGAGGGTTACTTTCGAGAATTGAAAAGGGGAAATACTGTCGCCACAATTTCAGAAATGAATATGTAATAGCCAATTATCTTGCCCCTGCTGGAGCAATTGCGTATTGGTCGGCTCTGAATCTGCACGGACTAACGACCCAGTTTAGCAATACGATTTTTGTTCAAACGCCGCAACTAAAAAGAAATAAAGAAGTATTTGGCGTGAGTTATCAATTTGTAAAAGTAAAAAATAGTAAAGCCACCTGTTATGAATTATCGGGTCTTGGGAATCATACTTTTAGATTAACCAATCTCGAAAAAACGCTCATAGATTGTTTTGATTTACCCGAATACAGTGGCGGATTTGCGGAGCTAATTTTTGCCTTGAATAAATCAACATTAAATAGTAAAAAATTGATTGAAGCCGCAAAATCCGTTGATAATTTGTCGGTTATCAAGCGATTAGGCTATTTGATAGAGCTTTTGCAGAAAGAAAATTTGGGCAGTTTTATCAATTTTGCTCAACGTAGTTTAAATCAAAAATTTACCCTTTTTGACCCACAAGGCACAGATTCAGGGGATTTTAACGCTAAATGGAAACTGAGACTGAACGTTAAAGAAGCCGATGTTTTAGCCATGAGTGCCAATCATTATTAATCAAAAGATGATTTTACAAAAAGAAATTCGAAGTATTGCCGAAAAGTTAAAAGTACCCTCTGATACGATAGATAAAGACTATGTTTTAGGACATTTTCTGAATGAACTATTCAGACAAAACTGGGCAATTAATAATTTTTTATTTAAGGGTGGCACTTGTCTGAAAAAATGTTTTTTTGAAGAGTACCGTTTTTCGGAAGACATTGACATTACGATAATTGACCAAAATTTTGAATTAACTCGTAAGCAAATTGAAGGTATTTGCTCAACAATTACCCAAAAAACAGGTATTGTCTTCAATATACTAAAATTTGAGAAAACACTTTTTAAGGATGTTCATGTGGGATGGGATAT
>JANPIG010000906.1:0-1170 GCA_031424875.1 Cytophagales bacterium | reverse complement strand
ACAAATTGCCAGTAAACCTCCGGTACATAAGGGTTTCCGAAGTTCAGACAGTTGGTAATCGCCACGGGTTCACCACCTGCACATACAATGTTACGAGCGGCTTCGGCAACGGCAATAGCACAGCCTTCTTCGGGGTCGGCGTTTACATATCTTGAATTACAGTCCACCGTAATCACGATTGATTTATCCGAACCATGCACTTTTACCACGGCAGCATCGGCGGGGGCATTGGTGTTTCTATTGGCTCTTCCGATGGTCGAATCGTATTGTTCTGATACCCATTTTTTAGAACAAATATTGGGGTGAGTCAATAAATGCTTGGCTACGGTTTCAATTTCTTCGGCTTTTACGTCAGGAACTGAATCAATTGAAAATTTCTTAAACTCTTGATAATAAGCAGGCTCACGATATTCACGAGTGTAAACGGGAGCTCCTCCGCCCAAGACCAAATCATCGGCTGGTACATCGGCAACCAATTCTCCGTCTTGATAAAATCTTAAACGCTTTGAATCTGTAACTACGCCAATTTGCTCACAATTCAAGTCCCATTTGTCAAATATCTTCTTAGCTACGTCTTCTTGCCCTTTTTTCACCACAATCAACATGCGCTCTTGCGATTCTGATAATAAAATTTCAAAAGGTTTCATATTGGGCTGACGAGTGGGTACTTTCGAGAGGTCAATTTCCATTCCATGTTCACCTTTAGCAGACATTTCAGAAGTTGAACAGATAATTCCTGCTGCACCCATATCTTGAATACCAATTACACAACCTGTTCCCAAAATTTCAAGTGATGCTTCTAATAATAATTTCTCTTGAAAAGGGTCGCCAACCTGAACGGCTGGCAATTTTTCCGAAGATTTTGCCGTAATATCTTCCGAAGCAAAACTTGCTCCACCGATACCATCTTTACCCGTTGCCGACCCTACGATATAGACTGGATTTCCAACACCATAAGACGTTGCCGAAGCCATTTTTCCTTTCTCTAAAATCCCTGCCGAGAAGGCATTTACCAAGGGATTGATATTGTAACAATCATCAAATTGAACTTCACCACCTACTGTTGGAATCCCGAAGGCATTGCCATAATCGCCAATTCCTTTCACTACGCCTTTTACTAACCACTTGGTTTTTTGCGAGTTAATGTTTCCAAAACGCAATGAATTCAAT
>JANPIG010000905.1:0-4215 GCA_031424875.1 Cytophagales bacterium | reverse complement strand
AGGGCAAAACACCGAAGGAATAGATGGTAGTGATTTCCAATTTAATCGTTTTTATAAAGAAATTGCCGTTGGAACAGGTGTAGGAATTCGCTTTGATTTATCCTTTTTCGTAATTCGTCTCGATGGAGCTTTCAGAGTAGTTGACCCTTCCGTCCCCGAGGAAGACAGATTTATTCTTTTCAAAAGTAGAAATGAATATAATAATCCTATGATTTTTAATTTTGGTATTGGCTATCCATTTTAGGAGCTTCGCCATTGGCTTTTTTCTTATCTTCGGGATGTTCAAAATGATTTCTTGAACGATTCATTCCATAAGTATAATTTGTGGCTAAAAGGACATCATTACAATCAAAATGTTTAATAATTCCTGTTTCTTGAATGGCCACAACCCAACAAGTATTTTGGTGCATTCCGTAATCAATAATAAACACTGCGTGTCCCTGTCCGAGGGGTGTATCTACTAAAATAGCAGGATCCAATTGTAAAATCATAGTTGTAAATGTTGAAATTATTTATATGTGATTGATACTCAAAACCTTATTCCAATCAATCTGATAGATTATTTCTCAACTTTGGGGAAGTTTTGATTGTTAGTGTAGAATTAAATCCTCATAAAAATTTGTCTAAAATTAAATTTTCTTCTTTCATGAAAAATTTATTCATCCTCATTTTCATTTTTGGCATACATTTTACCACAAAGTGCCAATCTTCAACAACTTTTTACTTGGTTCGCCATGCTGAGAAAGTTACCACAGATCCTAATAACAAAGACCCTTTACTCACAGAAAAAGGAGAATATAGAGCCATTTCCTTATCCAAAAAATTAAAGAAAAAGAAGTTATCTGCCATTTATTCAACTGATTTTCAAAGAACTAAATTGACGGTCCAACCAATTGCTGATAAACAAAATTTGGGTGTGAAAATTTATGATCCAAAAAATCTTAAATTATTTATTTATACAATTCTTCAAGAGAATAAAGGGGGTAATATTTTGATTGTAGGACATTCCAATACAATTTTAGAAACCATCGAAGCATTAGGAGCAACCAGACCCATTGCAGAAATAAAAGACCAAGAATATGATTATTTTTTCACGGTAAAGATGGCAAAAAATAGAACGGCAAGTGTTGAGCTTGAACATTATGGAGAAAAAAATTCTGGAATTGAAGGTGAACAAATGATGAAAAATAATTAAAATTACTCTAATATATCTGTGGCACGGCTTAAAGCACACAGATTTTAGCAACTAATAATATGAAAAAAATATCTCTATTACTAAACATTGTAATTATTTCATTATCAAATATTTACGGACAAAAAAATATAGAACAAACGGATAATATAAAAGCTATTTTACCGACTATCGACCATATTTGTCTGGATTTTGCTATTAAAAATCATTTGCCAAGTTTGGTTTATGGCTTAGTGGTTGATGGAAAAGTGATTCATTCTAACGCCCTCGGAGTTGCTAACACTACTTCAAACACCAAAGCCAATCTTCAATCAGTTTATCGGATTGCTTCGATGTCCAAAAGTTTTACGGCAATGGCAATTTTGCAGTTGAGGGATGCTGGAAAATTAAAATTAGACGACCCCGCCTATCTTTATATTCCAGAATTGAAAGGGCAAAAATTTTCAGGCGATTCGCCTGAAATCACGATTAGACATTTATTGACCCATGCCGCAGGTTTTCCAGAAGATAATCCTTGGGGCGACCGTCAATTAGCCATTTCGGATGAAACCATGCTCAAAATGTTCAAAAAGGGCATTTCTTTCTCTAATACGCCTGGTACCAACTACGAATACAGCAATATGGGTTTTGCTATGTTAGGCTATATTATCAAGAAAGTCAGTGGACAAACTTATCAGAATTATACTATTGAAAAGATTTTGAAACCCTTGGCCATGAACAATACTTATTGGGATTATACCAAAGTTCCCAAAAGTCAATTAGCCCTCGGTTATCGTTGGTTAGATGAAAATTGGGTAGAGCAACCCATGCTTGGCGATGGTGCATATGGAGCCATGGGCGGGATGTTAACTACCATTGAAGATTTTGGAAAATACTTAGCTTTTCATCTTTCGGCATCGGTTTCTGACAAACCAGAATCAATCGTTTTGAAAAGAAGTTCATTGCGAGAAATGCACCAACCGTGGAATTTCAGTGCATTCAACGTTGATAATAAAAATGCCTTGGGGAAGCCCTGCCCTATTATTTCGGCTTATGGCTACGGTTTGCGTTGGGTTCAAGACTGTAACAATGTAACCAATATCGGACATAGCGGAGGCTTGCCAGGTTTTGGCAGTAACTGGAAAATGTTGCCCGAATTTGGTATTGGTTTTATCTCATTTGCCAATCGCACGTATGCCCCTGCCAGTAGCTTAAATGCCCAAATTTTAGATACATTGATTGCGTTGGGACATTTAAAACCAAAACCAATTCCAGTCTCAGATATTCTAAAACAACGTCAAAAGGAATTAGTAAAAATTTTACCTACGTGGAATAATGCCGAAGCCACGGGAATTTTTGCCGAGAATTTCTTTTTAGATTATTTCCCAATTAGTCTCAGAATAGAAGCTGAAGAAATCTTTGGGAAGGCAGGTAAAATATTGAAAGTCAGAGAGATGATTCCAGAAAACAACCTTCGGGGAGCGTTTATTTTAGAAGGAGAAAATGCCAATATTGAAGTAAGTTTCACCCTTTCACCAGAGAAACCTGCTTTGATTCAGGAGTTTCATATTAAGAACATTAAACATTAAAAGATATAGGTATTTTACAACTTATTCAAACGAATTTCAAGGGGGATTTTCTTAGATAAAGGAGCTAATATTATCTCCAATTTTTCCATTTTTTTTATACCAAAAGGCAATGAATACCAATATTGTACCCCACCACTTTGGAAATTTAAGATGGATGATCTGAAATCAAATATGAAAGGGTAATCTTTTTCAGTAAGCCCCCCGCTTATTAAAAATGATTGATAATCAATAGATTGTTGAGCGTAATCATTAAAACTATAAATTGAATATTTATCTGAATTGATTATTAAGGATAAAGGTTTATCACTCGCAAACATATTTTTTTGATTATATTGTATCAACGAATCATTTTGAAAAGTCCAATAATATTTTGCATTAGTAAATTGTTCAACAGAATTAATGAAGAATTTGGCTTCCCATCTTCCAATTGTAATTTTACTATCATCAATGGGAATTATATTTTCACTTTTTACACAGCCAAACATCACTATAAACAGACATAAAGAAATAAGATAATTTTTTGTAAAAGATTTCATAACAGTATACGCCTTTGCTTTAAATATTTTAAAAAGAAATACAAATTACATTTTTTTCTGCCATTCTGTCATATTTTTTGTAATTTTGTATGAAAATATTGAAATACGAATACTGAAAATGAGAGAATTAGAAATACTTACCGTTGAAGACAAAGAAGCCTTAGATGCCCCAAGGACTTCTGTGGAGGAGATAAATGCAAAAGGCAAAAAAAAATTATACATTGAAAGTTATGGATGTCAGATGAATTTCTCTGATTCTGAGATAGTTACGTCAATTCTGCAAGAAGGCGGCTATGCCACAACTGCCAATTTTGAAACTGCCGATGTTATCCTTTTGAACACTTGTGCCATTAGAGATAATGCTGAACAAAAGGTTAGAAATCGTCTTAAAAACTTCCAATATCTCAAGAAAAAACGTCCTGAAATGGTCGTAGGTGTCTTGGGCTGTATGGCGGAACGTTTGAAGACTAAGTTTTTGGAGGAAGAAAAAATCGTGGACGTAGTAGCTGGTCCAGATGCGTACCGTGACTTACCTAATCTTCTGAACGAAGTAGAAGACGGACACAAAGCCATAAATGTCTTCCTTTCCAAAGAAGAAACCTACGCAGATATTACGCCCGTAAGATTGAACTCAAATGGCGTAACAGCGTTCGTGTCCATCATGCGGGGTTGTGATAATATGTGTTCATTTTGCGTAGTGCCATTTACCCGTGGACGTGAACGCTCACGTGACCCACACTCCATCATCAAAGAATGTCAGGATTTATTAGGTGCTGGTTATAAGGAAGTTACGTTATTGGGTCAGAATGTGGATTCCTATAAATGGTCCTCAGAGGATAAATTAGAAAATGTAAATTTTGCTGGTTTATTGGAAAAAGTAGCATTAATCAGTCCAGAGTTAAGAATTCGTTTCTCGACT
>JANPIG010000904.1:0-14844 GCA_031424875.1 Cytophagales bacterium | reverse complement strand
AGCGATTATATCCTTCCCGTAAGTTATTACTTTCGGGAAGTTCTTACTAAGATAAATTTCAATTTCCCGAAAGTTATTTTTACTTTCGGGAAGTTCTTACTAAGATAAATTTCAATTTCCCGAAAGTTATTTTTACTTTCGGGAAGTGTCTTCAAATATCGAAAAACTACTGTTCTTTATAATGAAAAGTCAAACCGCCATCCACATAATAGGTTGAGCCCGTTACATATTTAGCTTCGTTTGATGCCAAGAAAGCCACTACTGCCGCTACATCTTCGGGTTCGCCCAAGCGAGCTAAGGAAATATTGTTTTCCAAAGTTTCTAATAGTTCGGGGTCGCTTAATAATTTAGCATTAATGGGCGTTCTAATTGCCCCAGGAGCTACATTATTGATACGAATTCCTAAAGGTGCTAACTCTACCGATAAATTACGCATCACCATCTGCATACCACCTTTACTGGCACAATAGGCTGTAAAATTTGGGAAAGGTAGTTCCTCATGCACCGAACTGTTATTAACCACAACACCCTGTCGTTTATTATCTTTAGCGTATTTCACAAAGGCTTGTGTCAGGAAGAACATTCCTTTTAAGTTAATATTCATCACCTTATCGTAATCCTCCTCGGTAACTTCCCAAAAAGGTGCGTGGATTTCCACCCCTGCATTATTAACCAAAATATCTAATTGTCCGAAAGTTTTAATAGTTTCGTCCACCATGGCAAAAACAGCAGTTACATCCGAAACATCAGACTGTATAAAATGAACCTTTGCTCCCGTTGCTCCCACTTGTTTAATAGTTTCGGCAACATTTTCATCGTTGTTTCTGCCACTAAAAACTACATTGGCCCCTTCCTGGGCTAAACGCACGCAAATTGCTCTTCCAATACCACGTCCGCCCCCCGTAATGAGGGCTACTTTATCTTTAAATCTTTTCATGTTAAATGTTTTTTTGAAATTTCAGTACAAACTTCCCGAAAGTTTTTTTTACTTTTGGGAAGTTGAATTCATAACATCGTTTAAATTTTCTGGTTCATTCCACCATCAATTTGCCTGCATCAATTAGCTTATTATTTTCTAATATTCGATAAATATATTTGCCAATAGGTAAATATATTTCTTGCGTAACATTCTCATTATCAAGGATTTTATTCAGCATCAAATCTCCCTTCATGCTAAATAATTGCCAAATGGCCTTGTTAGGATTCTTTACTTTTATGGTTAGTAAATCTCCTGATTTCAGTGGATTTGGATAATGAACAAACTGATTCTTTTCGCCAAAATAGAAGACAGTTTCAGTATTGGAATAACCAATAGAATTATTCTGAAAAACGACCTTCGTGCGAAAACTATTTTCACCCTGATTCAATAGTTTTTGAAAGGAATAATTGAATTTATTAGAAGGCAAAAACCGGTAAATATCTTGAAAATCTGTGCCATCAAATTGCTGAAAAACAATATGATTGATGCCTTGCAAAGTTGATAAGTCCAGCCGTAGATTGGCGAAATTTTCATTGATAATATCCACTAAAAAAACTTTCAGAAAGCACCCAACTCCTTGATTATTAATATTTAAAGCATTGCTACGAATCCCCATTTTTGCATTATCCAACAGCGGAGCAACCGCAAAATACTCTGATTTAAATTTCCTTTTAGGAATAATCACTGAACTTCGATTGGTCTGGATGATTGGCTCAAAATATTTTGTTCCTAACTGATACACCACATATTTATTTACAAATTCAGGAGCATTCCAAAACAGCAAAAGTGAGTCTTTACAATTATAACCCAAAGTGATTTCTAAGGGTTTTGAAACCGTAAAAGTATCGCTTACAAACGCCTTGTTTGCTACACTCATACGCAGGCGGTTGGGTGAATAAAAAAGGTTGGGCGTTTTCCAACGATATAAACCTTTTGACAAATCCACCTCCGCCACTTTCACCCACGATTTACTGGTATAGGGATTATATTCTAAAATACCTTTTGCATCAGAAAAAGTGCTATTCCAGCGAATCAAGCTAGTTTCATTGGGATTGAGGTTATCTTGAGTAAGAGGAAATTGCCATTGAAATTCGTCCAATAATTCCCATTGATAAGCTACCGCATAAGCTTGTTTACCTTGAATTTTATAACCAGAAATAATAATTGAATACGCCCCACCCATAGGATTTTCAAGTGTAATTTGCTCTACATTATTGATTGCGTCACGCTTCCGAGTAGGGGTTTTTTTTAATGAATCTGCCTGTGGAAAGCTACTTAGCACCCAAGGCAAAAATCTTGTGCCATTGGGTGAAATAATGGATAAATCTAAGTCATTTATCAAGGCAGATGTTGCTAATTCTTTGGCGGCGGGGTCGTTCCAAACTAAGGTAATTTTTAAGGTTTTTATATTTGAAGGAACTGCCATTGAGAAAGTTTGGATTTCGGAATTAATGATTTCTTTCTGAAAAAATTTACCATCATTTAAGATTTGTAAAGCTCTAAAAGCATTCATATTTCCGTATCCACTTTGATAGTCAATGCCTTGATTACCAATATCTTCAGCACTATTAAGCAACAATGCTTTCACCAAAGAAGCGGTTGGGCGAAGGCCATTTCTCTGATTGGCATATTGCTGTTGCAGAAGCGTACTAACTCCCGAAACCAAAGCCGCCGCCCCCGAACTACCATCTTGCCCAAAAGCTACTAAATCTGGTTTTAATCTTCCGTCAAAAGTGGGTCCTCTTGAGCTTCTGCTTTCCACTTTCCCGAGTGAATCAACTGCCCCAATTATTAAAGTATTTTTAGCTTGTTTGAAACTTCCCGTAAGGTTTGAATAATTGGCTAAGCCCTTGTATTTGCCATCTTTTGGGGTTTCTAAGCCAGCATTTCCAGCTGAAAAAATGTGTAGTAAATCAGTAAGATGATTGGCTGAGGCATCATAGGCTACGGCATTATTAGTGTATAGATTTTGAATATCCGTTCCGTAAGAGTGATTTTCTACTGAAATTTTATGGATTTTATAAAAATCATGTGATTCTGGTAAAAGATTGGCGAAGGACGTTGAAATAATATTGGCTTTCCACGCCACCCCCTTTTTGGTAAAACTATTGTTGCCAGCTCCTGCCAAAATAGTTGCCATATCGGCTGCATGATTGGAAATGAAGGAAGAAGACAAAGAAGATTTCAAATACCTACCCTTGAAATCAATATCTGAAGTATCAATTTTATTCTCTTTGATATTTACCGTGAAACCCTCTCCGTGAAGCAAAGGGAAATAGCGATGAATTAAATTGACTTTATTTAAACTCAATTCTAATTCCGCTACATTACTTTCTATTACCACATTTTGAGCCAACAAAAAGTAGTTATTTATATTTAAAATCCAGAAAATGATTATGGAGATTTTACTCATAAAAATATATTCAATACATTTTATTCAAAATGATGGATTCAATTTAATTCAAAAAATTCATTCAAGCAAATTAGCCGTTTATAAATAGAATATTGCGTTTGATAAAAAAATATTTTAAAAATAATTGAAAATTTATTTGTTTTTAATTTTACAAAAATATAAATTGCTGACCCTTACTCAAAAATTCATCTAAGTACACAATAAATCACTTAAAACTTTTTTACTTTTTTAAAACTCTATTTTCTCTAAAGAATAGAGCCTATTTCTTATTGTCTTGTAATATCACACATTTCATCATAAAAACAAAAATGATTATGAAAAATCAATTACTCGCTGCCGCCTTATTAGCGGGAGTTTTAGCTTTAAACTCTTGTTCGGACATCAGTCAAACGGACCTTGCACCTAAGCAAGTAGCTATTTCAGCGGATGTTACTGCTCGTATAACTGCATTAGGTTTCAGTGCCAAAAATGCCGTGAAAGTTGCTGATGGTTATTTAGTAGAAAAAGACGTTGTCATTACGGATGAAGTCTTGAAAAATGGCTTGCCCAAATTAGATGGTATCGTTCCAAAAGAAGAACAATACCGTACCTCAGCACTTGTAACGGGATTGCCAAGAACTATTACCGTAAAGGTTTCAACAGCGTTATCTTCAGGATGGATTACTGCCACTGACGAGATGATTAGCCGTTATAATGCCCAACCATTGCGTCTGAAATTTCAGCGTATTACCAGTGGCACAGCAACGGTAAATATCATTAAAGATGAAACTCTACCAACAGGTGTATTAGGCTCTGCGGGCTTTCCCAGCGGTGGAAATCCCTTTGGAACTATCAGAATGAAGCCTTCTACCTTTGGATCGAGTGCTACTATTGGTTACGCTGCTACTGTATTAGCTCATGAAATGGGGCATTGTATTGGTTTCCGTCATACTGATTATTTTGCTCGTGTTTGTGATGGTTCAAACGAAGGAGCAGGTTCTATTGGAGCCATTTATATTCCAGGTACCGCTACAGGGATTGACTCGGCTTCGTGGATGATTTCATGCACGGGCGGCAATGTTCCCTTCTCAACTCTTGACAAAGTAGCTTTAAAAGCCTTGTATCAGTAGTAGCGGTGTGGAATTAGGGGTTACAGTTTTAACGCTTAATTCCTAAATTCTAACAAGTAATTTAAACAATTAATTTTAACCTTTTCTAAAAATAAATTTGTGTGTGATATTAGCAAAAAGGCTGTTTCTGATAATAAGAAACAGCCTTTTTATTTTTATTTTTCGGTGGATTAAATCGTAGCGGCGCACCGCCCACCGCTACAAAATTTACCGAAGCTACAACTCTCAATGGTATTGAGAAATTTGTGCTTAAATTGTAGCATTTTAAATGTTAATGTAAAATTTCAAATCTCATATTCATTTTTCATCGTGTCTTACCGTATCTGCAACCATTTCGGTTGAATCATTGGCTACGGCAGTTTGTGGTAGTTCAATCTTCAAAGATGGATTTAAGGCATTTATTCTTTTTTTTGCCAAATCAACAAAATTGCCATCTGGCGTTGGTTTTTTCTGCCTTCCACAGGCTTTAATGTATTCCTGATAATACAAAATTGCCATGTCTTTATCTCGTTTTTTCTTTTCGTAAATTTCCCCTAACCTGAAAACTGCCTTTGGACGGGTTTGCAGAAGTCTGGTAAAAAGTCTGATGGCAAGGTCTGTATATCCTAACTTATCTTGAACATCTGCCATGCCAATTTCATAGTCGGAAAGGCGGTCGGAAGTGCCTAAATCTACGGCTTCTGAAAAATTGTTATTCGCTTCATTCAATGTCATAAGTGCTTCATTATTTGCCGATTTTAATTGTGCAAAAGCTAAACCTGCGTAAACATTTTCAGTTTTCTCTCCAACATTAAGCAGACGTTTGAAAATAGCAATAGATTTGGGTAAAGAATCCAAATAATAATAGGCTGTCCCCAAAAATCTTTGGTAGTAAGCCGTTGAATCTCCGAGGCTCATGGTGAAGAGAATATCTTTCATAACTCCTTGAAAATCAGAAGATATGTAAAATAATCTACTTCTGAGATGGCGGATTCTGATGGAAGAACTATCTAAGTCAAAGGCTTTTTTTATCAAGGGTTGTGCCAAATCTTCATCACCTTTATTGAGGTATAAATTAGACAGAGAAGCCAAGCTTTCAAGGTCGTTACCGTCGATAGAAACGGCTTTTTTGAGATATGAAATCCCTTCCTTAGTCCGCTCCATACGGATGCTCACACGGGCGAGTTCCTTCCAATAAAAAGTATTCAACGAATCCAGAGAATTGAGTTTTTGATAGACTTTGAAGGCTTCCGAAAGATTATATTCTTTCTCATAAATAGTAGCCATTTGTAGAAGGTTTTCCAGCGAATCTGGATTTTTGAGCAATAGAGTTTGATACAATTTTCGAGCATGGGAAATTCTGCCCAATTTCAGATTACAAAGAGCTTGTTTTTGTAAAACGTCTATTTGCGTACTATCGCCAGTATTGAGTTTTTCTAATTCTACTAATGCTTGAGCGTATTGCCCTTTTTGCATGAATTCATTAATAGAAATAGATTCAGTTTGAGCAAACATTTGAGTAGAAAACAAGAAGGAAAATAGCAGGGCGAAAATAATGCAATTTCTCATGAGTGAAAGAAGATTTATTGTGAAAACTAAATATTTAGGTGAATATACAAAATCATTAATTGAGAGCAAAATTTTAATACAATTTTAATGTACTTTGCACAATAACTTTTGGGTAAATTTTTCCCTAAAAATTCTACAATTCCTTCAAAATATACTATTTTTTTGACTCTATTGATAATAATCAACTTGGTATAGTTCTTTTAAGATACTGCTTATACTTAAACAATTTAAATAAGTAAGTCATGGAAAATCCAATGAATCGTCAACCCCAGACAAACGAAAATTATACAGATTCTGTAAATTTTAGTCAAGAGGCATTAAGGACTCAAAATAGTGATCAAGATCAGATGGAGGAAAAAACTTGGGACGGTCCATTAGGCCAAGTTGCAAGAGAAGAATCAACTGCACAAGGATACGCTCAACCACAGGCTGTACCAAGATCAGAAGCAGATCCACAACCTGGGACTCAGCCAGATCCGCAAAGACCTGGTACTGCAACCCCACAACCCATGGGTAGCCCAGATGAGGCAACTCCACAAACACAGGAACCAACCATCATACAGAATCCAGCAGCTGAATACGACAGCCAAGCTAATCAAGAAGAAGATATGGACTCTGAAGATATGGAAGAAGAAAGTATTGAACATTCAGAACAAGGAAATATGAATGATATGCAGGGCTACAATGAGCCAAAAAGCAGAGAAAGCGAATTTTACAAGTAAGGATTTTTATAAAATAGTGGGCAATAATCGAGAGGTTATTGCCCTTTTTTTTGTAATTATTTCAAGAAAAAGTATAGATTTTTTAGGTAAGTATTAAACATTTCAAAGATTCGATGTAATTTCAATGGATAATTTTGAAATTCATGCCTCTTATACAACACGCTGATTATCAAGCCCCTTTTTGGCTACCCGAAGGACACAGCCAAACTATCTTTCCCTCAATTTTCCGAAAAGTCGAAGGCGTACATTACGTGCGTGAAAGAATCATGACCGAAGATGGGGATTTTTTGGATATTGATTTGTCGGAGTGTAGAGTTGACGATAATGAACTCCTCACTCGAAAACGAAGCGTCGTTCACTCAAAACTCAAAACTCTCATAATTCTCTCCCACGGTCTTGAAGGTAATTCTACTCGCCAATACATTATGGGTATGGTCAAGAATTTCAATGCTCACGGGTTCGACTGTTTAGCTTGGAATTTCAGGAGTTGTTCAGAAGACCTTAACCAAACCAAAAGGTTTTACCACAGTGGGGCAACTGACGATTTGGATATGGTTATAAAACAAGCTATCTCAAAGGGTTATCAAAAAATTTATTTAGTTGGATTCAGTTTGGGAGGAAATTTAACGCTTAAATTTTTAGGAGAAAAAGGGCAAAATCTTTATCCAGAAGTCCAAAAAGCAGTGGTTTTTTCAGTACCTTTGCACCTTTCAAGTAGCGGAAAAACAATAGGTTGGCTTTATGACCAGCGTTTTATTCGTTCCTTAAACAAGAAAGTTTTGGCAAAGGCAAATCGCTTTCCTGAATTTGAAATAAACACTTCAAACATCTCGAAAATCAAGAATTTAAAGGATTTCGATGATGCCTATACTTCACAACTACATGGTTTCAAAGATGCCGAAGATTACTACGAGCAGAACAGTTCGTTGTATTTTTTGGAAAACATCAACATCAAAACCCTGATTATCAACGCTAAAAACGACCCTTTTCTCTCGAAGGAATGTTTCCCTTACGAGCAAGCGAAGCAGTTAGAAAAAGTCTATCTCCAAACGCCCGAAGGTGGTGGGCATTGTGGCTTTTATCCTACTGATTATCAAGGGGTTTTGTGGTCGGAGAAGCGGGCTTTGGAGTGGATTTTAAATTAAAAAATAAAAGAATTAAACAATAAATGTTAACCAACACAGCACAAGAAATTAACTTCGTCATTGATTTTGACTCTACTTTTACCAAAGTGGAAGGACTTGACGAATTGGCAGCTATTGCCCTCAAAGGTCATAAAGACCAAAACAAAATCGTAGGCGAAATCAAGTCAATCACTGACCGTGGCATGGCTGGCGAAATCGGTTTCGCTCAATCTTTGAAAGAAAGAGTGGCTTTATTGCCCGCCAATCGTTCGCACGTAACGGAATTGATTGAGTTTTTGATGGGTAAAATCTCCGATTCCTTTGCTCGCAATGAGGCTTTTATTCGTGAAAATGCCGAACACGTTTACATCGTTTCCTCTGGTTTCAAAGATTTTATTGTGCCAGTGGCGATGTCGATGGGCGTGTTGGAAAAGAATGTTTTCGCTAATACTTTCACCTACGATTCCGAAGGAAACATCACGGGTTACGACGAAACCAACTTGCTTTCGCAAGATAAGGGCAAGGTAAAACTCATGCGTGATTTAGACCTCGAAGGCGATATTTATGCCATTGGAGACGGTTATACCGACTATGAAATGCGTGAGGCTGGTTTGGCAAATAAGTTTTTTGCTTTTACAGAAAACGTTGAACGTCAGAAAGTTACCGACAAAGCTGATGAGATTGTGGCTTCTTTTGATGAGTTTTTATACATCAATGGTTTGAGCCGCTCACAGTCTTATCCAAAATCTAAGATTAAGGTTTTGCTCTTGGAAAATGTGCATCCAAGAGGCGTTGAGGCTTTCAAAATAGAAGGTTTTCAGGTTGAATTATTGAAAGGTGCTTTGGACGAAGACGAATTGATTGAGAAAATAAAAGGCGTTTCTATATTGGGTTTACGTTCAAAAACCAATTTGACCAAACGAGTTCTGGAACACCCCAACGCCAGCCGTTTGATGGCAGTTGGTGCGTTTTGTATTGGTACCAACCAAATCAATTTGGACGAATGTGAACGTCGTGGGATTGCTGTCTTCAATGCTCCGTACTCAAATACTCGTTCGGTAGTGGAAATGGCCATTGGTGAAATGATTATGTTGACTCGTGATATTGTTACCAAATCCAACAAAATGCACAGTGGCGTTTGGGATAAATCTGCCACAAATTCTTATGAAATTAGAGGTAAGAAATTGGGGTTAGTAGGCTACGGAAGCATCGGAACGCAGATTTCGGTCATTGCCGAAGCCTTGGGAATGGAAGTTCATTTCTACGATACAGTAGAAAAATTGGCACTTGGAAATGCTAAGAAATGTAAGACTTTAGAAGAGCTTTTAACCATTTCCGACTTCATTTCTATGCACGTGGACGGGCGTAAAACCAATGCAAACATTATTGGTGAGCGTGAATTTGCCCAAATGAAAGACAACGTAATTTTCATCAACCTTTCTCGTGGACACGTGGTCGAGATTCCCGCTTTGGTAAATGCCTTGAAATCTGGAAAAGTGTGGGGTGCAGCAGTGGATGTTTTTCCTTACGAACCCAAATCTAACGATGAAGAGTTTATCAATGAATTGCGTGGTTTGCCAAGAGTAATCCTTACGCCACACGTGGGAGGGTCAACCGAGGAAGCACAAGCGAATATTGGTGAGTTTGTACCAAGCAAATTATTGCAGTTTATGAACAATGGAAGCACTTATGGTTCGGTAAATTTCCCAGAATTGCAATTACCCGCCCTCGATAATGCTCATCGTTTACTACATATTCATCAAAATGTACCTGGTATTTTAGCAAAAATCAACAATATTTTTGCCAAATATAACGTCAATATTCAAGGACAATACTTGAAAACTACCAACGAAATCGGTTACGTTATCACTGATATTTCCAAAGAATATGCTGACGAAATTGTGGAGGAATTGAAGGGAATTGATAATACGATTAAATTTAGATTGTTGTATTGATATTTTTATATTTATCTCAAAAAAGAATTTCTGCTAAACCATTTTGCAGAAATTCTTTTTTTAGGGGCTTTGCTTTAACTTTGTTATTCAATCCACAGAAACCATGCGTAAAACATACTTCACCCCAGGTCCTGCCGAACTTTTTCCGACTGTCGAACAACATTATCGTGATGCTTTTGAGCAACAATTTGGCTCAATTTCGCACCGTTCACAGAAGTTTAGAGATATTTATAAACACACTGCCGAACAACTCCGAATCTTGATGAATATTCCAGAATCAATGGGGATTTTCTTTACGGGTTCAGCCACTGAAATTTGGGAGAGATTGATTCAAAATACCGTTGAACACGAAAGCTTTCATTTGGTAAATGGCTCCTTTTCAAAGAAATTTCATGATTGTTCGATTGATTTGAATAAATACGCTCACAAAATGCAAAAGCCTTTTGGTGAAGGATTCGATAATTCTGAAATTGAAGTACCCGAATATGCCGAGCTTATTTGTACGACTGCCAATGAAACCTCTTCGGGTGTACAGATGCGTCCTGCCGAAATACATAAGTTGAAACGTGCCAATAAAGACAAGTTTATTTGTGTGGATATGGTATCATCTGCCCCTTATCCAGATTTGGATTTTAACACCGTGGATTCTGCCTTTTTCTCGGTTCAAAAATCATTCGGAATGCCCGCTGGTTTAGGCTGTTGGATAGTAAACAGAGCGATGTTGGAAAAATCTGAACGCATGAAAACGCACGAAAATCACATCGGAACGTATCACAGTTTGCCTTCTTTATTCAAGAATTTTGAGAAATACGAAACGCCTGAAACGCCCAATGTGATGGGTATTTATGTCTTGGGAAAAGTAGCGGAAGACTTGAATAAAATTGGGATTGAAAATCTTAGAAAACAGACTGATAAGAAGGCAAAAATGCTTTATGAATTTGCCGAGAAATGTGATTACTTAGACATTTTCGTAAAGAATCCAGAACATCGTTCGCAAACGGTTGTAGTAGTGAATGTGATAGAAAAATCTGCCGCTGATATTATCAAACAAGTCCAGACGGAAGCCAATATGATTATTGGTTCGGGTTATGGAGATTACAAGGCTACCCAACTCAGAATTGCTAATTTTAATGCCGTGAATTTAGGGCAAATAGAAGCCTTGCTTGAGGCTTTGAAGAAAATTTAAAACCATGCCACTAAAAAAATTCGCTTTCCAATCATTGGCAATCACTTTTGCCATGTTATTAGTTTGGATTTTCTTCAATTCTGTCCTTACCGGGAGTCTTTGGGAAGGCATGGAAATTAGCAAATCTGCCCTTACAGTAGAATATTGCGAGTTTAATGATACAAGCAAATTTTTTCACCAATCCATGAATACATATTCCAATTTGGTGTATTTCTTTTTTGGAATGTTTATTTGCCTAATTGCCAAACAAGATTTAGCTAATCAAGAACTTAAATCAACAAACCGATTAGCAAATTTCCCCGAATTATCATTTTTAATAGGTATCTCTTTCATTTATTTAAGCTTTGGAAGTGCTTTTTTTCATGCTTCACTCACGTGGTTAGGCCAGCGAGTGGATATGAACGGGACTTATGGTCTTAGTATTTCAATTTTGCTAATTGCCTTGTATTGTGTTTTTCATAAAATAGAATTATCAAAAACGGCAAAAAGGAACTTGATAATCTTTGCTTTGGTACTGATTATTTGCTTCTATCAAATTGCTTTGCTCATTTCAAGTAGTATTCTTTTGCCCATTTTCATCCTTTCTGCTTGGGTTTTGATTACTATCAATTATTTTCAATTATCAAAAGAACGTTCTCTCATACTCGCACTTATTAGTATTGTTTCCATTGTTATTGCCTTAAAAATCAGGACGATGGATGTTCAAAAAATCAATTGCGACCCTTATTCGATTTATCAAGGACATTCTCTCTGGCATTTTTTAGCAGGGTTAAGCAGCTTTTGTAGTTATGCTTTTTTTCGATTTAAGTTATCGGTAAAATAGTGTTTTCCTAAATTGTTTCCGAACTTTGTAATAACATTTAGCCTACGGAAGTCGTCTTTTTGAAGGACGACTTCCATATATACTATCAACGACATTTTCTTTTTATGAATCCTAACCAACGACCTTACATCATTGGCATTACGGGCGGCAGTGCATCTGGCAAAACCATGTTTTTGAATGACCTTTTGAAGTCATTTTCAAAAGATGAAATCTGCCTAATTTCACAAGATAATTATTACAGAAATCGCCAAGACCAAGAGGTGGATGCTCAGGGATATATCAATTTTGACGAACCAAAATCATTAGACCTCCATCAATATGCCCTTGATATTCAGACGATTCGGTCGGGGCAATCATTCCAAAAACAAGAATATACTTTTAATAATCCTGATATTGCTCCAAAGATGATGACTTTTGAGCCCAAACCCATTATTGTAGTAGAAGGACTGTTCGTTTTTTACTATAAAGAAATTGCTGACCTGTTGGATTTAAAGGTGTTTATTGATGCCAAACGCAAACTTCGCCTCGACCGTCGCATCAAGCGTGATGGAGAAGAACGTGGCTACGGCGAGCGTGATGAGGTTTTGTATCGTTGGAATAACCATGTAGAACCAGCCTTTCAAAATTACGTAAAACCTTATCGAAAAACAGCTGATATCGTCATTCCAAATAATGTGCATTTTGAGAAAGGTTTGGAGATTTTAGTGGGGTATTTGAGAGGGAAAATTGTATCACGGAAATCTGTTCCGTGAAGCCGAGTTCAGTCTGTTCATAGGCTTCACGGAATAGATTCGGGCTGCGTAAGTTCCATGATACATATTACATCCCCACTTTCGGCAAAACGGGCAAACTTTCGTTTCCATCTTCGCTAACTGCCTGAACAGCAAAGAAATAATGATCTTTTGAGTAAGGCAAAACTATTCCATTTTTAGTAGTAAAAATCTTCTTTTGCCAAAACGGCTGATACGTTTCACGCATCAATACGTAATAGCCTTTCACCTTTCCAGACTTTGGGGTTTGCCAAAATAAAGTGGTTGAATTGGTCAAGTTTTTAGTATCAATTGTAAGATTCTGTACTGTTGAGGGAGCTTTGGCTAAATTGGACAAAGTAGCTAAATTCATAGCCGTATTTTTGCGTAAATATTCAAAGTCCATAAACTCTGCTAAATCACCGTATCTAATGCCTTTTTCAGTGCGAATATCTTGGTGCTGATGCTCGTAATTTTCGTTCATTTCGGTGATTCTAACCGCTGGAAAGCCTTTCTGCACAAATGGCGTATGGTCACCTCCACGTAAGAAACGGTCATTTCTATACACCATTACTACTTCCAAATTGTCCACATATCTTTCCCCAATCTCTTTTGTATAACGTGCCAAGGTACGAGCTTTCCCATCATTTTCTTGTCCAAAATTTCTGATACTTGAAGCCTTTTTATCCAATTCGAAAAAGGGCAAACCTTCGCTAAAAATACGAACTTTAGTGTTGTCTATGATGGTAGTTTCGTTGGAATTATTTGACCCCATAATGTCATTGTTTAAAATTCCTTCAACATTCCATTTTTCTTCAAATGCTTGATTAGCAAGGTGTTCCGCTCCCAAAAGCCCTTGCTCTTCACCGCTGACTACCAAGAAAATGACCGTGGCAGGAAATTTTGCTTTTGCCATAACTCTTGCCAATTCAATCACCGCTGCTGTTCCCGAACCATCATCATTTGCTCCAGGAGCATCATCTGTACGATTCATTACGTTGGAAACTCGGCTATCTATATGTCCAGAAACCAAGAAGATACGGTCATCGGTTGGGTCAGAACCTTTCAGCGTTGCCATTACGTTGCCCATCTGTATATCCGCATCCACTCGTTTAGTATCTTTGGGTTGTGTCCACGAGTCAATTTTGGCGGTCATTCTTCCCCCAGATTGCTTAGCAAATTCCTGAAAACGGCTCAATACCCACGCACGTGCTGCTCCGATACCTTTTTTGGGATCAGTAGTGGTGCTTAGTGTATTTCGTGTTCCAAATTTTACTAAGTTTTGGATATGGGACTTGAGACTATCCGAATTTATTTCTGAAACCATACTCTCAATAATAGGGTCTCGTTGAATAGTTTTTTGAGCAAATGTTTTTGTAAAAACAGTGGCAATTAAAAGAAAGGAAAAGGAAAATTTTTTCATGGTTTGATGTTGGATTTGTGATGAAAATAGAAATTACAAAATCTTTTGATGATAGCCAAAATATACTACCAAAGTCTAATATATTTTTATCTTTTCAAGACAGAACTTACCTTTGCAAAAGTCCGATTCTTGATATTTATTCGGGCGACATTCCGCTTTCGATTTTCGGGACTGCATTACCAATACTTAAATTCAAAATCCGAACATCGAATCTCAAACATCGAAAAATATGTCTCATCAGTCACTGATTATAACCCAAAAGTCTGCCAAAGATTTATCTAAACTTCAAAAGCAATTTAACGATAACATTAAGAAAATCAATGAGTTAAAGAAACGTTTACATGACGAAAATCATCAGATGAAAACCATCATGACTCGGATTCAATCAGAAATAATTCCCCTTGAGAGAAAACATAATGAGAAAATCGTAGCATTAGTTTATGTGTTTGATAGGCACTATGACGATTCTTTTTTTAAGAAAAAGGAGAAAGAAAAAATAGCAGATTTTATCTTAAACCATGCTGAAGATTTGATTCATGCAGGATTTGATGAATTGAAATCCATGCATGACAAATATGCCGACGATTCTTTTGACGATCTGGATGCAGAGTCGGATGATACCGCTTCGAAGATGTTGAAAGATATGATGAAAAATATGTTAGGCATTGAGGTGGATGACGATATGGACGTGAGCAACCCGCATAAATTGCAAGAATATATGGCTCAGAAAATGGACGAAAAAGCAGAAGAAGCCAAAAAAGCAGCCGAAGCTCGAAAAGCCACTAAAAAGAAGACTGACAAACAACTTGAAAA
>JANPIG010000903.1:0-9217 GCA_031424875.1 Cytophagales bacterium | reverse complement strand
ACTCATAATCACTGCTGGCGAGGTTGGCTGTACGAAAAACGCCCCAATTTTTGAGGTTTTCGATAAGCCCAAAGCGTTGGCTTCGGTTACGTCCAGACCATTTGGCACACCTTTATAATCGCCTCCTGCTTCTGGTTTAAGCACATAAATTGGTAAACGACCATCGCCCGTAGCTTGCAAACGAGATAGTAGAGTTGTACTAATTCTGAAATCATCACGGCTTTTGCGGTTCTGATTGATAGGATTATTATTCGGAGCATCGGTCAAAAAAGTCATTACTGCGGCATCATCATAAGACGTAAAAACTGGATATTTTACGGGGTCTTTCAAGATTCTTTCAATCTCGGCTTTTACATCAATGCCCGTATCTGTTTTGCCCAACATTTTTGTTAATAACTTCAATGACAATGAGTTAGCGAATTTTTTCCAACGAGACATATTTCCCGCAAAAAGAATATCTGCCGTAGCGTTTACAGTTTTTGTATTGATTAAATCAGAAGCCATTTTCAAGTCGGCAACCAAGCCTACATATACATCTTTTTGTGAATCGTACTTGGTCAATAATTTACCGTCTGTGCCTTGAACGGCATCTTTGTAAGGAATATCGCCCCAAGTATCGGTCAAAATTGAGAACGACCAAGACCGCATAATTAAGCCAATTGCCTGATAATTTTCGTTGTTGGCAGTTTTTCCCAAAGCAATAACTCGCTGATAATCAGCTAATCCTTCGATGTATAAATCTCTCCAAGCGTCATCAATTACGTTGGTCTGGATATTATATTGGTCAATATCAGTGTATTGAATTCGAGCTATTTGTTGCGAAAAACCTGAACCTACGTCTTGCCCAAGCGTATAAACATCATTGCCTCCCCAATAAATATTCACCGTACTTCTGATGCCGTGTGGCAATAATAAATCGGCAGAAACTGTGGTAGGATCGTTAGGATTTTTGTTTACTTCCTCAAATCCTTTGTCGCAACTGCTTAATAATGAGATGCTTATTGTTAAGATTACGATTTTTATATTGTTGATATGTTTTTTCATGTTGATTGATATTTTAAATGTTTTTTCACTGCAAAGACGCAAAGACGGAAGGTTTTTTGATCTAATTTTTGCGTCCTCCCGTCCTTGCGGTTAATTGCTTTTCAAAGTCCGAAACTTAAATTAAATCCGTAACTGCGGGCTGATGGCGTTTGTCCGCTTTCAAAACCTTGCACGTTTCCGTCGGCATAATAGCTGGTTTCTGGGTCAATGTGTGGCACATTGCTATGAATGAGCAATAAATTTCGCCCTACTACTGAGAAAGAAACATTTCTGAAAGGCAATTTTCCGAATACTTTATTAGGAATGTTAAACGATAAACGAGCTTCACGCATTTTTACATAGCTACCATCAAAAAGGTAAGCTTCGTTGTTGGTTCTGGCATAAAAAGTGTGGTGATAGTCTTCCGAAGTGAGGCTCACATCGTTTGGTACGTAATTGGGATTATCGACAGTTCCAATGTTCTTCACACCTACGCCTATGATACCCGTTTCACGTCCGATGGCAGTCTCTGCAAGTACGCCGGTATAACGCCCAATACCGACTGAGTGAGCGTAAATACTACCACCACTTTTCACATCAATCAAAGTGCTCAAACTCACGAATTTGTAGGTAAATGAGGTAGAAAAGCCACCCGTCCATTTTGGTAAAACATTACCCAAAACCTTTCTGTCAGTTGATACAACGGCTTTTCCGCCTGAGAAAACGATATTCCCTTGTGGGTCTCTGACGTAATATGTTCCGTAAAAATTACCGTAAGGGTCGCCCACACGTGCTTCCAAAATTACGTTTCTCAACAAACCAAAGTCGTTGATTTGGTAGGTCTGCAATACACCATCAAGAGCATTAACTTTACTGACATTTTTGGCAAAATTCACCCCAACATCCCAGCGGAAACCGCTTTCTGTTTTGAGGGGTGTGGCAGATAATTGTACCTCAATTCCTTTGTTAGAAATCTCGCCAGCATTCACAAATTTGTTCAGATATCCAGAACTTTGTGGCACACCAATCTTGAGAATTTGGTTGTTGGAAAGTTTGTCGTAATACGTAATTTCAGCGTTGATTCTATTCCACAGGCGGGCTTCGATACCAAATTCCAAAGCCGTTGTGATTTCAGGTTTTAGGGCATCGTTATAAATAGTGTTGTTTTCGGCAAAGGTAGTTTGCGAACCCCAAGCCGTGGAGGCTGCATATACTTGAGAGAGACGATATGGATCAGTATCTGAACCCACTTTTGCCCAGGATGCCCTTAATTTAGCATAAGGAAGCACTTTTGAACTCATGCCCAATATATCTGTGATAATACCGCTGACCGAAACTGATGGATAAAAATAGGAATTATTAGCAGTTGGCAGTGTGCTTGACCAATCATTTCGAGCGGTGGCATCAACAAATAATTGGTCTTTCCAACTGATTTGAGCTGAGCCATAGAAACTGTTTACCTGTTTTTTAGAATATGAATTTCCGACCACTGGACGTACACGGCTGTTTGCCAAATTATACAAATTCGGAATCGTTAATTCGGGTGCTTCCAAATAGTCACGTTGAATGGTATTTACTCTAATGTTGCCCCCACCGTTCAAAGTCAAACCAAAGTCAGGCGTGATTTTCTTATTAAAAGTTAAAAGAAAGTCAGTATTTTGTTCTTTTACGAAATAATTATCCTCCCAATATTGACCATTTGGCAAACCACTTTGTGTTGATTTTGAACGTTTAGTAGTACGTCTATCCGAATAGAAATCTGTTCCCGTTCTTCCCGTAATTGTCAGATAATCAGTGAGTTTATAAGTCAAAGATACATTGCCAATGATACGGTCTTTGTCATTTCCGAATTTAAAATTATTCAAAGCAAAATATGGGTTATTCCAATAATTAAGGTTCCAATTGCGTTGTACGGGCCAAACAGTGGGGTCTTGGTCGGGTTCGAGGTAATTTTTCAGATCAGCTAAATCCACCTGACGACCAAACCATGTCCAATACAATAAAAGATTCTGACGATTGGTTGAACCATCTTTGGTATAGTTTATCGAAGAACGAATCTGCAATTTATCGCTCAATTTATAACCAACATTAAGTGCCAACGTATTACGGTCGTAACCCGTTGTGGGCAACATACCAGTCTGAGTGAGATTGGTATAACCCAACCTAAAATCTGCCTTATCGTTGCCACCCGAGAGTGAAACACTATTAGTTTTGGAAACGCCAGTATTGTAAAAATTCTTCACATTATCTGGGCGGGCAATCCAAGGCGTGGCAGTCCGAACGCCATTTTCGATAGGTGAATTGAACTGCGGAACTAAACGACCATCCAATTTTGGACCCCAACTTTCATCCACACCATCGTTTACACCGCCACCTTTACCATCTTTATATTCAAATTTTCCACCAGCACCCTGTCCGTATTCGTTCTGATATTCCGACAAACGGAAAGGATTTTCAAAGCTAATATTTGAATTAATAGTAATGCCTAAACCCTTAGCGGTTTTTCCCGATTTGGTGGTTATCAAAATTACACCATTAGCAGCCCGAGAGCCGTATAAAGCAGCAGCATTGGCTCCTTTCAGAACACTAATGTTCTCCACATCATCGGGATTAAGAGCTGATGCCCCGTTGCCATAATCATTATTTACGTTGGGCGAAGTGGCAGATGGGGACGTTGAATTAAAAGTAGTATTATCAATAGGAATGCCATCTACAACGAATAGAGGCTGATTATTACCCCCAATTGAATTTATTCCACGAATCAAAATCCGAGAAGAAGCCCCTGGCGTACCGTTTGAACTGGTAACTTGAATCCCGGCAATTTTACCCGAAAGAGCATTAACGATATTAGTCTCCCGTGCCTGTGTAATGTCTGAGCCTTTGATGGCTTGGAGAGCATAGCCAAGAGCCTTTTTGTCTCTTTCAATGCCCAAAGCTGTAACCACGACTTCGCCCAATTGCATGACATCGGGCCTCATTTTTACGTTAAATTCCGATTGAGTTCCGACCGTAATTTCCTGCGGAGCCATGCCCACGAAAGAGAAAACCAATACATCTATTGGGCTACATAATACCTTAAATTTACCTTCGGAGTTGGTATTAGTACCTGTGCTTGTACCTTTCACGAAAATCGTAACTCCAGGCATGGGCGTGCCATCTTCCGAAGCCGATACGGTTCCTGTAACCGATTGTTTTTGAGCAAAAATCGTTACTGAAACCAAGAGAAACAGTCCGATTAGTAATAAAGATTTCTTCATAATTTTATTTATTTTTTAGTTGTTTAAGAATTGGTATTAATTAAAATATGGGCAATAAAATATTATCCAGATATTTTTACATATCTGACATTCAATGATTTATGATAAAAATTTTAACTTAATTTACAAGACTAAACTCTATGCTTTTGTGAGAATAGTTTTGATTTTTTTGAAGGGATGTTTTTGGAATTTGGGTACTGATAATTTTTACTTAGAGAAACTTACATCTTATTTTTACAAAATGCTTAATCACCATATTTTATTTGGCTTTCTGTCGAAATACTTATTCGATGATACTACATAAAACGATAAAACCAAATAAAAAATTAATAAATTTTACGTTTTACAATTTATTCTTTAAATCGTTCTATTAATTTTGATGAACAATATAATTATTTAAAGAATAAATTTAACTCCGTAAAATTTACTAAATAATCATTCAGAAAATATACGACTATACTGAAAGTGTTTGATAATCAAATGCTTATGAGCATATTTACCTAACAATTTGATAATAAATACTTAATATTTGGTGAGTAAAATTATTTGCATTATTTTTATAAAAAGAGCGAAGGAATATCTAAAAATACTACACTAAAAATTCACGCAATCAATCGCAACTCACTCAATTATAAATCACAACTCAACCATGCAAGAACTGACCTTAGAACAACTCCGTTATCCCATCGGCACCTTTCATAAACCTGCCGAAATCACCCAAGAAACCTTAGATAGTTGGATTGCTGATATTGAAGCATTGCCAGCATTGCTCCTCAAAGCGGTAGAGGGTTTGACAGAAGAACAATTATTACTACCCTATCGTCCAGATGGTTGGACTATTCGGCAGACGGTAAATCACGTGGCAGATTCCCACGCCAATGCCTTTATTCGCTTCAAATTAGCCCTGACGGAAGATTTGCCCACGATAAAATCCTACGAAGAACAACTTTGGGCGGAATTGGAAGATGGTAAAAATGCCCCGATAGAATGGTCATTAGTGATGTTGGAAATGATGCACAAACGGTGGGTAATGCTCTTGAAATCTATGACCACTGACCAATTTGAGCGGAAATTTATGCACCCACAAACCAAGCATATCAATTCTTTACGCTCTGTAACGGGTATGTATTCTTGGCATGGGAAGCATCATACTGCACACATTATGGGCTTGCGGCAACGGGAGGGGATTTGAATTGATGGAGAACTTCTCGAAAGTAAAAGTAACTTTCGAGAAGTAAAGAACTTTTCGTGAAGTAGAATTTCTCTCATGCCATTGTTAAAGCATTTTCTTTCTTTATCTCAAAAATCACAAAATACGTGGTGGCAATAAATGAAATAATCAGATAAGAAACCATTGCCATTGTTCCCCAAGTGTATTGAGCGTTTATACCAAACCAATCCCCCAAATGATAGATTAAGGCTAATCCGAGTGTCATTCTAATTGTCTCCCAAGCAATAGCAAAGGGATTTCTGTCCATCAGTTCAGTATAACTAAAAATGGTCAGATAGATAAATGCTCCGTAAAAAAATATGTTAGGGCTACCTATTTTGGCAAGATTTCCGAAAAAATACATCAGTAAAATTAAGGTTGCAAAAGTCTGAAACCATGCCCAAATAATCATCCGTTGTGAACTTTGAGGATTATATCTTTCAAAATTATAAGGGTCGTTAATCTTCACATCTGGGAATCTCTGGGCTACATCAACAGGTCTCCAACCCGTGGGCATAAACCAAATTCTGAGTTTATCCTTCCAACTTTGGGTGTAGTAGGCATCTTTCATCATAAACCACAAATGTTGAAAATTTATCTTAATCGGATTCCAAGTTCGGGCGGGCCGAGTGATGCCATACACGGGCGGCACGCTATCTAATTCCTCCTGAAAAGTGCCAAATAATTTATCCCAAATAATGAAAATTTGTCCGTGATTTTTGTCTCGATATTCCAGATTAATCGCATGATGCACTCTATGATGTGAGGGAGTAACGATGATTTTTTCCAAGAATCCCATCTTATTAATATATACAGTATGATACCAAAGTTGGGCAAATAAGTGAATAGGGGCAATAATAGCAATGGTTTTGGGATTTACGCCCAACAATGCCGCAGGAAGTAGAAAGATGGTAAACAAACTCACAAATGAAGAAATACTTTGTCGTAAAGCACAAGCAAGATTGAATTCTTCTGAGCTATGATGAATGGCGTGTTTGTTCCAAAAGAAATTAATTTCATGCGACATCCGATGAATCCAATAACCCGATAAATCCAAAGCAATAAAGGCAATCACTGCCGCCATAATGGTTGATTCAACCTTAAAAATTGCCCAATGGTCATACATCCATTTATAGGAAAGTATCGAAACGCTCAATTGGAGGACATCTTTCACACCGTTGGTACTGCCCGATGACAGACTCGAAAGCATATCCATTGATTTGAAACTGTCTTTTTTGACAATCCAACCGTATATTTTTTCAATCAACACCAAAATCAAGAAGGCAGGTGTGGCAATCACTAATATTTTTCCGTAAGTTTCCATGACTAATGTGGTATGCAAGCATAATAATTTTTCCAAATTTAATGAAAAACATAAAGAAGACAACAATAATTCTTAGATGATTAATATTTGGTGATATTATTGGGGAATAAAATAGACCCTTGATTTTACAGATTCAACAAATAAACGCATATCAATTTAAAAAAAATCTGTGTAAATTCGCCTAATCTCAATTCCATTGCGGGTCATTCCGTGGTCTAATATTTCCTGTTAAAAAATGTTAAGCCAAAATCAAAACTTATTCTGTTGATTATCTTCATGTTAGCAAAATAAACGGCAGAAAACATGATCCAAAATTACTTCAAAATTGCCTTTCGGAATTTAAAGAGAAATAAGGTTTTTTCTTTGATAAATATTACTGGTTTAGCTTTGGGAATTGCTGGCAGTATTATCATTTTTCAGTTGGTAAAATATCATCTCAGTACGGATTCTTACCATAAAAATGCTAAAAATATCTACCGTGTTGTAATGGATTTGCATTTAGGAGATGGAAGCGTTGAACATGAAAAAGGAAGCCCATTTATCTTGCATAATACTTTAAAAAAAGATTTTGCATCCATTGCAAACGTAGCGTTCATAAGTAAAGAAGAAGTGCTTATTTCTACTAAAAAATCGAATGGCATTATTGATAAATACCTCGAAAAAGAATCGGCAATTTTCACCAATAGTGAATATTTTGACTTATTTGATTATCAATTCCTTACTGGAAAACCTGCATCTTTAAACGTTCCCAATTCAGTAATTCTCACAGAAAAATTTGCTAAAAAATATTTTGGAGAGACTAAACCAATAGGTAAACTGTTAAGGATTAACAACCTACAAGATTTAAAAGTTGTGGGTTTATTAAAAAACTATTCACCAAATACAGACTTAAAAACTGACGTTTTCATTTCATTACCCACCATAAAAACTATCATACCCGGCTACGGTTATGATGATTGGTATTGGTTTAGCTCGACAAGAGAAACCTATATTTCCCTTCAAGATAATACCTCAAAAGAAGATTTCGAAAAACAATTACCTGCATTCTCAAAAAAGTATTTTGGGCAAGATGCCAAGATTTTTCAATTTCATTTACAAGCACTTTCGGACATACATTTCAATCTTGATTACGGTGGAAAAATCAAAAAGTCAACGATTATTATGTTATCATTTATTGGAATTTTATTGATTCTGATTGCCTGTATTAATTTCATCAATCTTTCAACCGCACAATCATTTAAAAGAGTGAAAGAAATTGGCGTTCGGAAAGTTTTGGGAAGTTCTCAACGACAATTATTTTGGCAATTCATTACTGAAATTACGGTTATTACTGTCATTTCCATTTCTTTGGCTTTATTTTTTGGATATATGGCAATTCCAACGCTCAATGGTTGGCTTCAAACGGAGATAAATTTTGCTCAATTCTTTGATGTTAAATTGTTGATTTTCATTCCGTTACTTCTAATTTTTATTGTTATTGTTGCAGGAATTTATCCGTCCTTCGTCATTTCAAATTTCAATTCAATAAAGGCATTAAAAGGTAACAATCAAGGACTTAGCAAAGGGGTTTCTTTTAGAAAAGCATTAGTCACGACTCAATTTTGTATCTCATTTATCTTAATTGCGATATCTATTTTAGTAGTTTTTCAAATTGATTTTCTCAGAAATAAGGACATCGGACTCAACAAAGATTTAATCCTCCACGTCAATATTCCAAGTAATGAAAAGAGCATTTTAATTACTTTCAAAAATCAACTTTTGCAAAAATCTTATGTTAAAAATATTAGTTTCGAGCGTTCTGCCCCTTCCTCAAAGTTTGGCGGTGGCGGACAAGTTAAGTTCGAGAATCAAGAGATGTCAAAGTTCGCCGTTCGTTCAAGAATTGCAGATGAAAATTACTTGGACACCTATCAAATTAAACTAATTACTGGAAGAAAACCAATTGCTTGTGATAGCGTCAGAGAGATTTTGGTGAATGAAAAATTAGTAAAAGATTTGGGTTTGAAAACGCCCGAAGAGGTTATAAATAAACGTTTATTATTGGGAGATTCTGGACAAACAGGCGTAATCGTGGGTGTAGTGGCAGATTTTAACAATACAGACCTTTATGCGAAAATCGAACCAACGGTCATTTTTTCATTAATGAATCGCTATAAACAAGCCGCCATCAAATTGAATGCCTTTGATTCAGAAAAAACCATTCAAGATATTTCAAAAACATGGGAAAGTTTATTTCCAAATGAAGTCATGGAATATTCTTTTTATGACCAAGAACTTGCCCAATTTTATGAACGTGAAGACTTAATTCGTAACCTCACCATTTCGTTTGCTTTACTATCTGTTTTCATTTCTTGCTTAGGGCTTTTCGGTTTAGTGAGTTTCACTATCACACAAAGAACCAAA
>JANPIG010000902.1:0-2638 GCA_031424875.1 Cytophagales bacterium | reverse complement strand
AACGGACTTGTTGCGGCTTGCTACCTTGGCTTGGCTGGCAAAAAAGTATTGATGCTCGAAAAAAACAATTACATCGGAGGGGCAACTACCTCCCAACTAGTTTTTCCAGATTTTGAAGCACGGCTTTCTCGGTATTCGTATTTAGTCAGTTTATTTCCACAAAAAATCATGGATGAATTGGGCTTGAAACTCAATTTATTTCCTCGCAAAATTGCTTCATACACGCCTTATAATACCCATAAAGGCTTGATAATCAGCAATGTTAACGAAAACATTTCTAAAAAATCTATTTTAGCATTAGGTTTTGGCGAAACTGAATGGCATGGTTATCGGCAAATCTTACAGAAAGGAACTCAATTTGCAGAATTGGTTTGGGATTCGTTTACGGAACCTCTAAGAAGTAAATCTGATTGGGAACAATATTTCAAGGCTCAAAATCAATCTGAATTATGGCGTGAAATGGTAGAAGAACCGATTGGAAAATTGTTAGAAAAACATATCGAAAGCGATATTTTGCGAGGCGTAATTTTGACCGATGGAAAAATTGGTGCTTATACACAAGCTCATGATGAAAGCCTTTTGCAAAACAGAACTTATATCTATCATATCGTTGGCAATAAAACGGGCGAATGGCGTGTTCCACAGGGGGGCATGGGAGATTTAGCCAATCAATTAATCGAAAAAGCTATTGCAATTGGAGTAGAAATTAGGCTCAATTCAAAGGTACTTGATATTCAGTATCATACTGATTATCAGACTGTTAATTATGAAAATGATGGAAAAGTTTATGAATTAAAAGCTAAAAAACTATTGTTTAATTCATCGCCTCAAAGCCCTACTTTATCATCGCCTCAATTCTCTAATCGAAACGTTGAATCCTTAACAACTCAAAAAGTCAACGAGGGGACAGCTTTTAAAATCAATATGCTTTTGGAGAAATTGCCACGATTAAAAGACAAAAATGTGAGCTCAGAAGATGCTTTTGCGGGCACTTTCCATATTGACGAAAGCTATTCTCAATTGCAAAAAACTTTTGATGAAGCCTCTACGGGTAAGATTCCGAACAAATTAGCAGGAGAAATCTATTGCCATACCTTAACAGATCAATCCATCCTTTCGCCCGAATTGCAAGCAAAAGGCTTTCATACTTTGACCTATTTTGGTTTAGATTTGCCTTACTCCTTATTTATGGATGACAATGAAAAAGCTAAAAAAGAGGTTGTCAGTAACTTTTTGAGTGGTATAAACGAGTATTTAGACGAACCACTTGAAAATTGCTTGGCAAAGGACAAAAATGGTCTTTTATGCCTCGAAGCCAAAAGCTCGTTAGACTTAGAAAAGGAATTAGGAATGCCAAGGGGCAATATTTTCCATAAAGGGCTTTCATGGTTTTTTGCAGAAAACGAAGCCGAGAAAGGTAGTTTTGGGGTAGAAACCAATGACCCAAATGTTCTGATTTGCGGTTCATCTGCCAAGCGAGGAGGGGCAGTAAGTGGAATTACGGGACGAAATGCGGCGATGAAATTGTTGAAAGATTAAGAGGAATATTTTTCGGAACTAAGTACTTATTGACGCAAATATGTTTTCCGTTATCAATAGCGATGGGTTTAAACCCATCGCTATTGATAACGGACTGAAAATTGACAAGTTAAATTTTAAAAAATGTTAGATTTTGGTTGCGTCAATAAGTAGATGGGTCACTTACTTTTTATTAAAGAAATAAAAACCAGGGATTCCAATCGCCACAACAATCAACCCTGGAAAAGTATATTCTGGCTTTTCTTTGATAAGAATCAATACGATTGCGACGGTTAAAATCACGTAAAGAGCTGGTACAATTGGATATAATGGAGCTTTTACGAGTCTTGGGGCTTCGGGCATGGTTCTGCGTAAGATGAAAATTCCGAAAATTGTTAGGGCATAAAACATAATCACAACCCCCATCAGATAATCTAATAAATCGCCATATTTTCCAGTTAAACATAAAACACATGCCCAGAGACATTGCCACCACAAAGCATTTTGGGGAACACCTTTTTCATTTAACGCTCCAAAATTTTTAAAAAATAAACCATCCTTTGCCATTGTATAATAAACTCTTGCCCCCGACAAAATCAAGCCGTTATTACATCCAAAAGTCGAAATCATAATCAAAATAGCTACAACGATGGCAAATGGAGGTCCTCCGATAACCTCCGCAGCAGCAGCAGCTACTCGATCTTGTGAAGCAAATTGGATTCCTCTACCAATGGCATCAGTCGCATTTGGGTCGCCTTTGAGTGGAAGAATTCCGAGGTAAACGATATTTGTCAAGATAAATAAAATGGTAACAACCAATGTGCCAATTGCCAAACCTATTGGAATGGTCTTTTCTGGTTCTATTACTTCATCGCCCGTAAAAGTTAAGGTATTCCAAGCATCACTGGCAAAGAGTGTTCCTACTTGGGTGACTCCCAAAGCCAAGATAATTCCGAATGGGGTAAATGAATTAGGTATCCAACTATCTTCAAATTTCTTGAATTTAAAAGGATGTAAATCGAAGGCATTATCAAAATTGAATGAAAATACGTCTCCATTAAAAAAAGTAAATCCAATCAAAATAATTAATCCCAAAGCAATCAATTTAGTACTACTAAAT
>JANPIG010000901.1:0-3817 GCA_031424875.1 Cytophagales bacterium | reverse complement strand
CAAATCTACTTTAGAACCATCTGCACGAAGCGAACGAGTTACACAGTAGAAATATGTACCATCTGGCAATCCTTGACCCTCGCCAATTACTTTCACACCCTGGTTAGAAGTACCGTTCCAGTCATTTTTGTAATCTTGATTCGCATAAACCACGCCACCATAACGGTTGAAGATGATTAACTCAACTTGTTCCGTAGATTTCACTCCCTGAATCACGAAGCTATCATTTTTACCATCGCCGTTTGGTGAGAAACCTTGTGGTATAAATATGCTTGATAATTGAACAGCTCCTTTACAGATAATTGGTGTCAATGAACTTTCCTCTGCTTTTCCGTTTCCATTCACATCTGGATTAATTCCGTTTACTGAAAGGTCAGAGAATATCTTGGTCGAATCTGCACTGCTTATCGCTTTAGCTACTGCTTGTGTATAAATCGTATCACTGATTGGTCGCTTGATATTAATCATATAAGCAATTTGAATGGTATCAGTTTTTGCTAAGAAAGAACTATCTGCTTTCACCAAGGTAGAGTCTGTTTTGCCGTTGAATAAAGGATTGATTTTTACATTTCCTTTAATTACTCTTGGCAAACCAATCAATTTCCACGATTCAACGCTTGTTCCAATACTCTTATCAAGGTTATGACACAAACGGATTTTCTTTAAATCAACGTTAGCATAATTTCTTACCGTCATGATTAACGTTACGTTGCAAGTGCTATCAACCAAAGGAATCGTATCTGAAACTGCTGCCAATGCAATACCGATTGATGGCACACCTGAATCAACTATCTGCAACTTAACAGGCGTTGCTTCATTGTCATTCGTTGGGTCTTTGTCTCCATTTTTATCTGGATTATTACCGTTGGTCGAAATGTCTTTGTAAGTCGCATTGTCTGAACCTTTTGCATTACCAATTGCCACGTTATTGAAAATATTATCTGGATCAGTTGAACCAGCAGTATTTACTCTTACAGTCAAATCAATGATGGCAGTATCACCTTTAATAATGCTTGATGAATCAGGAACTAACAGTTCAGTATTTAAACCTTTACCTGTAAATTTCTTATTGATCGTCAAACCTGGCGTTGCAATGATAGTTGGTATTCCAACGATAGTAGCACCTTTTGCGGTAAACACTGCATCAAGACTATCTTTTACACTTAACGACTTAATCAAATTAGCTCCCATATTTACCACACGTATTCTGTATGGAACAGTCCAGTAAGTAGTAGAATCGTTTTTCAAGGCAGTTGTTACAACTTCTTTCGCTAAACCGATCCTTGTATTTGGTAAGTCAAAGCGTAATACTGTTCTGCTTGGCGTACCGTTTACATTAGCTCCATCGCTTGACTTTGCGGTTATTACTGTATTACTTGGACGTTTACCTGCTACAGTAGCTTGGCTAAAGAATGGTCCATTATTTCCATTCAGCGTAACTTTTACTACGTATTTAATAGTATCAACTGCTCCTGGCAACATATAACTTCCAGTTTTGATTAAGTTAGAATCTGCTTTGCTAAATGAGTCGTTTACAATTAAGTTTGTACCTACGCCCGAGTTAGGTTTTCCTATCAATTCACAAGTTACTGGTGTTTTGAATGTACTTGCCAAGTTGCTTGTTAAGGTTACATTTCTCAAAGTATCCTTGCAGAAGTTTTTCGCAATCAAACGATAAGTAACATTGTAAACTCCGTTAGAAACTTTTGCGGTGTCAATTACTGCCATCGCTAAACCAAGTCTGCAACTATCAACAACTGGTGGTACAACTGTAGAATCCACCTTAATAGTTACTGAACTTGTATTATTCGATACTATCAGGTCTGGCTTACCTGTTTTACAAATACTAACTGTACCAGTGAATGAACCTGCTTTTGGTGCTTTCGTAATGAAGGTATAGATACGAACCAAGCCTTTGCTGATGGTATCTACCTTTATTTTCAAGCTATCAGCCGTTTTCACAATTCCATTAGTACTTGATACATAAGTCAAACCTGTTGGAACAGCACTGCACAATTCAATACCTTTTCCTTTGCCACCACCATTATTGATTAATGTGATGGTATAAGTTACGTTCTCGCCAACTTTATAAGTTGCTTTGTTTGCGGTAATCAAGACCCCCAAATCTGCTTTTGATGTATCTGACGCTGGTACTAATACTACCGTCGAAACATTGTTAGTCAAGATTGAATCTACTGGTGTTGATTTCGTGATTCTTGCCGTACTACTGATAATGGTATCTTTCACTACTTTTGCTTTGTAAGTGAAGGTAACCATACCGCTTACTGGAATAGAAGCCACTGCTGCTCTTAAAGTATCACCTGTCTTAGTAGTTTGTCCAGATACGTAAGACAAATACTTCGGTAAGATGTTATCAACTACTACATTCGTGGCTGCTTCAGGACCATTATTGGTTACTTTAATAGTGAATGTTACTTCATCATCTTTAGCAATCAATTGATAATCAGACGATAATACTAATGCTAACTCGGCACCTTTCTTAGTAGGTGTTGGATTAATAACACTATCACCTTTGATTACTACGAATGAGAAGTTATTTGGTGCAACTGCATCTTTCAACGAATTCACTGAAACTGCATTAGTTACATCTGTCTTCACATTCATTTTCGCTACATAAGCATACGTTCTGGTTTGTCCTTTTTGTAATGAATCAAGACTTACCGTAATGGCACCGCTGGTAAGTACCTGCCCAGTTGAGCTTGATACGAAAGTCAACCCTGTTGGAATTACGTTCGATAATATTACTTGTTTCCCTGTGGCTGGTCCATTATTCGTAAGCGTCAATAAGAAGTTTACATTATCTCCTACTTTCGCTGTCGTTTTATCTGCCGTGATTACTACCGCTATATCTGCTAAGGTTGGATCAACTATACCCGCATTGATTTTCGTAATTCCGCTACCTGTTCCACTATTATTGCCTGGATTAGGATCTGTTGTAGTGCTTGTTCCACCCGCTGCAATTACTGTTTCACCCGTAGATGTGAGTTTCGCTTTGTACGTGTAAACCACCATTCCGTCTTTATCCAAACTTGTAATAGTCGCCGTCAGCATATTTCCTGTTTTCACTAAACCACCTGTTTGACCAATGTAAGTTAATGTTCCTGGAATTGCCGAGTAAACACTAATACCTTTCGCTGTAGCAGGCCCCAAGTTAGTTACCTTGATGGTTGTGGTTACAGTATCACCTACAGCATAAGTCGCTTTATCAGTCGTTATCGTAATTAATACATCAGCACTCGTTGGAGGAATAGTTGTTCCTGTTGTGATAGTTACTGCACTTGTCCCTGTTCCATTATTGTTACTTGGGTTCGGGTCAGTGGTAGTGGTTGTGCCAGTGGCTGTAATTGGTGTATTGCCAGAGCCAACTACTGTGGCTTTATACGTATAAACCTTCATGCCATCTTTCACTAAACTATCAATTGAGGCTGACAACACATTTCCTGTTTTCGTTAATCCACCTGTTTGATTAATGTAAGTCAATATAGTTGATGGAATTGTTGAACTAACATTTATGCCTTTTGCTGTCAATGGACCTAAGTTAGTAACCTTGATGGTTGTTATCACGGTATCACCTATTGCATAAGTTGTTTTATTAGTCGTTACCGTGATAATCACATCAGCACCCGTTGGTAATGAAGGATTAATCGTGGTAGTACCTGTTGGCGTTGTGCCATTATTCGAGCCGTTATTATTGTTTGGATTTGGATCTGGATTATTAGATGTTCCTGTGCCTACAATTACTACTGGACCAGTTCCCGTAAGAACCGATTTGTAAGTATAAATCTTCATGCCATTT
>JANPIG010000900.1:0-3014 GCA_031424875.1 Cytophagales bacterium | reverse complement strand
CTTGGTTGAGATTCTTACTTTGCGTTGATCTTTTTCCAAAACTTCCTCTTTCATTTCACCACCCAAAACATTGTAAAAAGTAATCTTGGCTTCTCCCACCTGAGATGAAATAACATAATCAATATCAGCGTGATCGTCAGCAGGGTTTGGATAAATGTTTGAAACCGTCAATTTATCACTTGAAAATAGTCTATCTTCTGTATTAATAAATTCATCATTCTTGTTTTCCACAATTGCCACAACAGGCTGAGAAGCAATAGACTCAATTTTAACTACTTGATTTTTAGTGCTTTGCAATAAAAATGAATTAGTGAAATATTGATTTATATAAGATGAACGTTGATAATTGATATTTCTATCCAAAGTCAAAAACGGAGCTTGAAAATATGAAAAAGAATTCTTCTTGAATAAAACAGGAGGAACTGCTACTTTCGTTTTAGGCTTAATATCCAAACGGCTTTTGTTGCGATTGCTATCAGTTTGGGCAAATGTATTTCCGCCTGACAATAGGAAAGTCAGTACGAATAACACCAGCGAATTTTTTAGTATAGGTCTCATTTCATTGTAAAAGTTATGCTCAAATGTTATTTATTTTATGCTTTTTTTTAAGGACTAAAAGCGTTTATTTATATCTACAAAAATCATGCAAGTCTTTCAGTCCTTCATTTCTACTGATAAGACTCTAAAATTACGTAAAAGGTTGCATTATGGATTCTTAAAAAATGTTAATTATTGTGCAACTTGTAAAATAAAATGAATAATTATATACAGAAATAATGTTATTCCTTGAAAATCAATGCACTAACATTCTTATAATTAAACAAAAATATAGTAAAAATATTCAATTTTCAAAGTTTAGTCTTTGTTTTTTTCTTCGATTTATTCAATGGTGCTTTTTTGGTGGGAATTACCGGCTGTTTTACTGTGATGGAATCTTTATTTATGGGTTTATTTTTTACTTCTACTACTGGAGTAACTGCCTTCATAATAGACTCTTTCGTAGGGCGTTCGTTAAGCCGCCAACGAAAACCGTCCAATTCTTTATCATCAGCTTTTATTTCTTTTGGAGGAATAAACCTACCATCAGGTTTACCAATAAACGTAATCCTACTGACTCTGCTCTTCGCAAAATTCAGATTCATTTTACCGCATTGCACACGGTTCATGCCTGTAACGGTATTTTTTTCGTCAATGGCATAGTAAATACTTTCACCATTTCCTTCCACTACTACTCTTTCCATCTTGGCACTATCGGTGAACATAACCTGCATTTTTCGCCCTTTTATTTGGTTATAATTAATAAGGGTATCAATGGATATTACAAAAGATTTACCTTTTAAATTCATCAATTTTATTTTATCATTTTTCAATAAAACATTGATTGAATCCGCTTCTGACTGGTTTTTATTATTCCAAAGAATAGGTTTTTGATAAAAATAAATGGTAGAATCTGACACATTATAACTCAAAGAATCGCATTTTCCCGCCATGTCGGACTTATAAATCTGAACCTTTTTATAACAATACATTTTCTTGACCTTGGTCTCTTTATTATCCAAAGAAATCAAGGTATCTGCGGTAATAAAAAGGGTATCATTTTCAAAAATATTTTTTAACAAAGCATGACCAAATACTCGTGTATAGCCATTTTTCTTGGAATACCGACCTTTATCGCCTGTCAATATGGCTTTATCTTTTTTGGAAATAAAAAGAATATTTCCATTAGCAATTCCAATTTCAGTAGGTGGGTCATAAATCATGGTATCGGCAGTCATGATATAATCTTCCGTTTTGACGGTTGAACGCCCTTTGAGATTAGAAATCTTAGTGAGAGTATTATATTGACTACCAGTATTGGCATAAGTGGTATCTTTGTTATTGATAATCAAGGTAGGAGCAATAAAATATGCCTCTTTTGATAACATATTATACCTCAGGGAGTCGGCTGTAAGGTTGCCTTCTTTGTCAATAACCTTTACGTTCGTTTTGAAATTTACCTGTTTTGTAGCCGTGTTATAATACGCCTCTTTACTGGTAAGCGTACTTTTTTTATCCACTACTTTGCCTCCTGTATTATAGTAAGCCACACTTGAATTCAAATCATAATCTAATTTATTGGTTGTAATTACTACCGTTTTATCATCCAATTTTACCCTTCCGTTGATTTTTGCTTTTCTTTCATTGCCAAAATAATAGGCAGTATCACCCGTAATGGTTACTGTATCAGATTGAATAATCTTGACTTTTCCGTAGGCTTCTAAGATGTTTGTGGTTTCGTTTAGGATAGCTAAGTTACAGTAAACCAAAGTAGTAGCCTGACGAAGAACCACATTTCCAATCAATTTCCGTTGTTGGAAAAAGCCCTGATTAATACCCACCAAACTATCTGCTTTGATAATTTCAACCTGATTGGGGTTCATCGGTTGTGTAGTGGGTACTTGAGCGATTGATTTTAAGGAAAATAGCAATAAGAGAACCAATAATATTCCCCTATTTACTAATATTTGCCGTATTTTTGTAAGATATTTCATAAACATATATACGACAAAATTACTTAAATAATACGATGCTTGACCAGTTTTTAAGTTTTATTAACAAACATAATCTTATTCAATCTTCTCAAAAAGTGCTTTTAGCAGTAAGTGGAGGCATGGATTCGGTGGTGATGTGCGACCTTTTCAGTAAGGCAAAAATAGATTTTGTGATAGCTCATTGTAATTTTGGATTGCGTGGTGAAGAATCTAATGAAGACGAAATGTTTGTCAAAAAACTTTCTATCAAGTACAAAGTACCGTTTATGGTAACAACTTTTCAAACTGTAGATTTTGCGGATATCGAAAAGATTTCTACTCAAATGGCCGCACGAATTCTGCGTTATGAGTGGTTTGAGAAGGTCAGAAAGGAGCAAAACTGTAGTTATATCGCCACGGCACACCATCAAAATGATGTATTGGAAACGGTTTTGTTGAACCTCACAAAAGGCACAGGCATTGCAGGATTACACGGAATTCGAG
>JANPIG010000899.1:0-1070 GCA_031424875.1 Cytophagales bacterium | reverse complement strand
TTTTGCGTAATTGGTTAGAAATTGGGCAACCCGTTTCAATTCTCGATATTCGTCCCATCACCGAGCGAGCCGAATGGCATATTCCCCAAAGCATTCACTTTAATGCCTACGAAAAGTTAAAAAACAACGATTTTAATGCTTTCAATGGCTTATTTCTTGATAAGAATATCCCCGTAGTTATTTACTGTGGCGGTGGCAAAATGAGTTTAGTCGCTGCCAAATTATTGCAAATACAAGGTTATCATACCTATTCCTTAGCAGGTGGTTTGAAAGCATTGAGTTTGGCATGGAACACTGCCACGATTAATTTTCCCAATTTTGATATTATTCAATTTAGAAGAACGGGTAAGGGTTGTTTATCCTATATGATAATTGCCAATCAAGAAGCGATAATCGTTGATGCTTCCTTAGAAATAACGGTCTATGAGCAATATTTGAAAGCTAATAATGCGGTTTTAAAATACGTGATAGAAACTCATATTCATGCTGACCATTTATCAAGGTCGAAGGAATTAGCAGAAAAATTTGAGGCTTTTTTATATTTACCAAGTCCCTATCATTTACATTTTGACCATAAAAGTATTATAAATGATACTGTTTTTACGCTTGGAAATATTACTATCTCGGCAATCTCAACGCCTGGGCATACCTTGGAAAGTATGAGTTTTAACATCGAAAATCAAGTTTTACTCACGGGCGATACCTTATTTACCAATGGTGTCGGACGACCTGATTTGAAAGCAGATACAGATGGAATGAAAGTAAAAGCCAGACTTTTGTACAATTCCCTACGAAAACTATTAAGCCTCAATAAAGACATTATTGTACTGCCAGCCCATACAAGCCAACCCATTGACTTTGATAATATCCTCATTTATAGCACCTTAGAAAAAATACAGTCAATTCCTCTTTTGCAGTTAAGTGAAGAAGATTTTGTAGAAACCATCATCAGTCGAATTCCTGCCACGCCAGACAATTACCTTGTTATTGTTGAGAAAAATCTTTTGGGAGATTTTAAAGACATCAATCCAATTGATTTGGAAGCAGGGGCAAATAGATGTGCCATTTCT
>JANPIG010000898.1:0-10633 GCA_031424875.1 Cytophagales bacterium | reverse complement strand
ATCATTTAATGAAACTACTACCAAGCCTTTCTCTGTCCAAGGGCCTTCAGGATGCAAGGCAGTTGCTAAGCCCATTACACTTCTGCGAGGGTCAGATGAAGACAATGAATAATATAGTCTAAACTCGTTGTTGTGTTTTATAACATAAGGAGCCCACAAAGAATTGAAGGGAACGGTGCCATTTTGTCGAATAAAATCAGCTCCCATTTTTGGCAATTGGTCAAAAACCCATCCGTAAGTAAACCACTGTACAAGGTCTTTTGAAGACCGTATTTGAATGCCTGGTTTGATGTCAAAACCAAAAGCTACATCGGTATTGTAGCAGTAATAAGTATCGTTATGTTTAATGATGGAAGGGTCATGAACATTATAAACCCCCCAACGTAAAAAATTTGTTGGATTGGCAATTTCTTCATAACTGTCTTTAATGATATTAATATCAAAAGTTGGTGTAGTTACCCCAGGATTTGTGGGAGTAGCAGGTGTATTTGGTTGCGGATTATCCACTTTTTTTTCGCAAGCGATGAAAGTGGAAAGCAGAGCAATTAATAAAATTGTACGATTTTTCATAAATGTAAAAAAATGTGAGGGAGAAGCAATTATCTCCCTCAATTTTGTCAATTCAACTAAAATTAATATGATGGATTTTGCTTAACGCCTGTATTATTATCAATCTCTCTTTGAGGTATTGGGAAAAATTCTCTACCTGCTTTATAGGTTTCAAATTCTGGATCATGCTTTTTCAATTCAGCTAATTTTGAAGCATCTTTCAACCATCCCCAACGATTTATATCATCAAAACGATGTCCTTCCAAACAAAATTCTAAGGCTCTTTCGTGAGCCAATTGCTCACGAAAATCAGCCTGGGTCATGTTAGGTCTAACTTTATTTAAATCAGCCAAGCCAACTCTCGCTCTTACTTGTTGAACATATGGAATAGCTTGTGATGTTTGACCTAATTCATTCAAAGTTTCGGCATACATCATTAATATATCGGCATAGCGCAACAGACGCTCATTAATGCCCGAACGCCAGTCAAATTCATCCGCTTTAGTATCGTCATTAGCATATTTTCTCACAAAAAGGTCGTTCAAATCTTGGGTATTGCCACCGTATCTTTTTGAGAATTCAACACCGTAAACCATAATTCCAGGAGCATTGTAGAACATGGTTGCCGTGAGTCTGGGGTCGATTTTACCATCTAATGTTTTTTCTTTTTGGTATTCTTCAAAAATCCAACGAGTTGGTTGAACGTCTGTCCATCCCAAACCTCTTGCCCCATAAGTAATGGCACGACCTGTTACTCTACCCCAACCTGGTGCTGGTTCGCCACCCCAGTTCAAATCTTTTCCACCCGCATCACGAGAAAATTGTACTTCAAAAAGGGATTCGCTATTATTCTCCTTCGCCTCAGTAAAGTTGTCTCGATAGTTGGAAACTAATTTATATATATTCAAATCAATTATCGCTTTAAATTGCGTTGCAGCCTCTTGATAACGTTTATTGAACAAATAGGCTTTGCCTAAATAGCCCATGGCCGCCCCCTTGGTAGCTCTCCCTGTTTGTCCTCTATCTAAGCCCGTTATGCCATCGTAAGACACTGGCAACATATCGGATGCTTTTTTCAAGTCATCAATTACTTGATTCCAAGCTTGTTCGGGCGTTGATTGTGCCACTGTAAAATCAGCTTTTGATTGAACCGAATGCGTTGGAATTGAAACATTCCCGAACATATTTGCTAAGTGAAAAAAATAAAGTCCTCTTAAAAAATAAGCTTGTCCTAAAACTCTTTTTTTCAATTCAGCATCCATGGCAATATTAGGAACATTGTCCAAAACTAAATTTGCTTTTGAAATGCCTTCGTAATATGCACCATACGCCCAACCGTAAATAGCGTCATTTCCAGCATTAAGGGCAAATTTGCCCGAATTATACATTTGATCCCACGGGCTATTACTTTTTGCATCATCCCCACGATTATCCAATAAAAGGTTAGTAGAACGCATATAACCGCCGTCGATTGCCAGCGTCAAATAGGCAGCATTTACACCTTTGAGGGCATCATCCTGACTTTGCCAAAACGTTGCTGAAGTCTGAGCGTTAGGATTTGTTTGTTCTAATTGTTTTTCACAAGCTCCGCTCAATAGCATCAATCCTGTAAAAAAAACGATATTTTTTATGATTTTCTTTTTCATTTTTTTGAATTTAATTGATTAAAAACCTATTTGTACACCCGCCATGAATGTTCTCGGATTTGGATAAGAACCGTAGTCATATCCACGAGAGAATAATCCATCACTCGAAAAATCTGGATCATAACCTTTATAGCCAGTAATCATGAAGACATTTTGCCCCGAAATGTAAAATCGTGCAGATTCTATCCCTTTAGTTTTTCTCAAAATTGCCGAGGGAATTGTATAACCAATTTGAAAATTCTGCATTTTAAGGTAACCTCCATCTTCAACGAATCTATCAGAATCTCTTCCATTGGCATTTGGATCACCAATAATGGGTCTTGGTACGTTAGTAGCTGTATTTGTTGGAGTCCAATAATTTAGGGCATTCACATGGCCATTGCTATATTGTAAGCCCATCAAATCACGATAAACACCATTGTAAATTTTATTGCCCGCTTGTCCTTGAAAAAAAGTTGAGAAATCAAAGTTTTTATACCCAGCAGACAAGTTAATACCATAAGAAATTTTTGGAATGGCTGAGCCTAAATAAACTCTATCCAACGCCGTGATTTTTCCATCACCATTAACATCTTTGAATTTAATATCACCCGGAGCCGCATTAATTTGCTCGGCACTATTTTTAATATCATCCTTGTTTTGGAAAATTCCTTCTGACTGATATCCGTATAACTGCCCTACTTCGCCTCCAACTTCCGTGATACTGGCAGCTCCATAAATTGGGCTATTTGTTCCACCTAAGGCCAAAACTTTGTTATTCAGCGTGTGCACATTTCCTGAAATTTCATACTGAAACTCACCTTGTTTTTTACGATAAGCCACCGATAACTCAATACCGCTATTTCGAACTGAAGCAGCATTGGTGATAATACTGGTGTTAGTGGCTCCAACCGAATAAGGAATTGGTACGGGAGCCAAAATATCATAAGCCGTATTTGTGAAATATTCAGCTGTGAAAGAAAGTTTATTTTCCAATAAACTCATATCAACCGCTACGTTGGTAGTACGTTTCGATTCCCATTTAATACTTGGGTCAACTACTTGCGTACGAGTTGCACCAGGTGCTAAAACGCCTCCAAAAACGTATCCTGCATTGCCATTTATGAAGGTATCAAAAAGATAATCACCAATTGCTTGATTCCCCAATTCTCCGTATCCTGCTCTTAACTTCATCGTATTGATGGCTGATGGCAACTGAATATCGTTATGAATATTCCAAGCCGCCCCGACTGACATAAAATTACCGAAACGATTCAAAGGACTAAATTTAGAAGAACCATCACGACGGAAATTGAAAGTGAGTAAATATCGGTCAGCAAAATTATAATTAAAACGACCTAAATATGAAACCAAAGCAGATTCGTAAGTATTACCCGTTACATTTCTACCACCGTCAATTTTGATTGGGCTACTCAATTCAAGAATATACGGTTTTTCTAAACCTTTTACCGTTCCTCGTACTACACTATTGGTAAAACCTTGAAAGGTATATCCAGCCAAAACATCAACCCTGTGTTTACTAATTTCCAGATTATACGAGAGCGTATTTTCAATTAGGTTGGTTACGTTATCGCCACGATTTTCGTTATAAACCGCATTTGGGGTTAAATAGTAAAATCCTAAATCATATTCTGGTTCAAAATATTTGTAAACGTAATCTAAACGGTCATGGCTGACGTTTAATTTATACTTCAAATTTTTAATAATTTCGTATTCAGCCCAACCATTTACTAATAAACGATTTCTGTTGTCGGTACCTTTTAATAGTGAATTCATCCCAACAACGTTCAAGGTAATGGCTCTTTGTGTATTATTATCGCTTCCCCCAAAACCGCCTAAACGATTCGGATCTAAAACAGGCATTGTTGGAATTGCAGTAAGCATACTTGCCACTGCACCACCAAAAACGGCATGTTCACGTGTATTCTCAGCCCCTATTCTATCAGCATCTGTAAAACCTACTTTTGCCCCAAATTTGAATTTACCTTTTTCGCCTGCAACATTTGCATTAAATGTAAAACGCTTGTAAGATTGAGGCCCAGTAACGGTACTCGTCTGATTAAAATATCCTACTGAAACATTACTACGCAAACTTTTGCTTCCTCCCGAAAGATTAATCGTATGGTCAGTAATATAGCCCGTTTTTAACGCTTCATTTTGCCAGTTTGTATTGACGTTACTAATAAAAGCTGGGTTGCTTGGGTCATTACCTGGAGCAATTCTTAAGCCGGCGTTTAATTCAGCGGTAGAAACTACTTTTTGGTAACCAGTCCTGTCCATCAAATCCCATCTTCTCGCCACGCTTGAGGCACCAGCATAGCCATTATAAGTTACATTCAACTTACCTTCTTTCCCTTGTTTTGTAGTGATAATTACCACTCCATTTGCACCTCTAGCACCATAAATTGCCGCTGAAGAAGCATCTTTCAAAACTTGAATTGACTCCACATCTCCTGGGTTAAAATCATTAGCACCATCCACTGGAACACCATCAATTACGAAAAGTGGTGTATTATTACCAAAATTACTTATTCCTCTTATCTTAATTTGAAGACCTGCTCCTGGTTCTCCATTACCTTGAACAGTAACCCCTGCAACTTGTCCTTGAAGAAATTTGGCAATGTCTGAGGTGGCCGTTTTTTGAGCATCCTTAATTTTAACAATTCCCACAGAACCCGTCAAATCTTTGATTCTCTGCGTACCATAACCTACCACAACAACCTCCGACAATTCTTTAGTATCGTCAATCAACGTTACATTAATTGTACTTTGGTTACGAATTACTACCTCTTGAGTTGCATATCCGACAAAAGAAAATACCAAAGTCGCATTAGATTGAATATCTGAAATGGCTAATTTGTAATTTCCTTGTCCATCAGAAGTTGAGCCTATATTTGTACCTTTCAAACTGACATTCACACCCACAATTGGGCTATTGTTTTCATCAGCTATTCTACCAGAAACACCCTTATTGCTGCTATTATTTGTTTTTTGAGCAAACGATACATGAATGAAAAATGACGTACTTAAACAAAATAATAAAAGAGAAAAGGGTAAAATATTCCTGAAAAATCTTCTCTTGATTTTTTGTGAAGCCTTTTTATTTTGACAATGTGTTTTCATAAATTAATATAATTAAGATTAAAAATTATTTTTGAAATTGAGTCTGAACAGATTATCTTGTTCAATTTGATTATTGCTTTTTTTTACCCATAAGAAAAAAGTTTAATAGTGTTAAATTGACACAATTATTAAAACAAATAAAATTCTTTACTAAGAATTCCAACATAATAAATAGTGTTAATTTGACACATTTTTTTTGATTGCGTAAAATTAGTATTTTTTATTTAAAAAGTGCTAATTTATTTTAAAAATAATTTTTGAGTTTGGATTTTTATGCTACAAAAATAAATTGACAGTAAAATTCTAATCAATATTCAAATGATATCGATTCTGTTAACTTGCATTTTTAGCATATTGATTAAATACTTAAGAAGTAGTATGTGTATCTGTGAAGTTATTTTAGACGCATTCGGTATTTTTTCTCTCAATAACTATTGTTATATCTTACCCGTTATCGTAAACCAGAAGCTCCTTCCAACTCCATTTATTCCTGAACCATGGGTTCTATAATCTGCATTATTAATATTTTGTAATGATAGATTCAGGGAGTAATTTTTTTTCTCAAAACCTGTAAAAATATTGGATACGAGCCATCCGTTTGTTCCCTCCTTCCCGATTCTGATGTCATCTCTATCGCCCTGTGCTAAACGAGTTTGAGCTGAAGCAAACCATAATTCTGGACGAATAAAAAAACTATTTTTTCGGTATTCAATTCCCAATTTTCCATTCATAGGAGGAATTCGGCGGACGGGTTCATTTTTTGTGATATTTTCACCAAAAGTGTAGCTCAGATTACCGTAAACCTTGATTTTATTATCCAGTAAATATTCCATTTCTGTCTCAAATCCACGAATATAAGCCTTTTCTACGTTCTCTTTACGGTAAATATTCACACCATTTATTTGCTGATTTTCTACTTTAATTCTGGTAATTAAATCTCTCAAATCTGTATTAAAAAAGGCAATTGAAGTGGCGAATTTGTGTGTTCTCAATTTGTAGCCGATTTCAAAACTATATGATTTTTCAGGTTTCAAATCATAGGTTGGTATTTCATATCTAAAATCTACAATGCCCAAAGTACCTAAATCATCAATATTTGGACTTCTGAAACCAGTGGAATAAGAGCTGTAAAGATTAGAATTTTCCGACAACCCAAACGAAACTGAAGCATTTCCGACCATTGCATTTGGTTCAATAACCACATCACCTAAGTTATCATCGCTAATATTTATTTTATATCTGTTTAATCGACCTCCAAAATTCAATTGCCAATTTCCTTTTTTAATTTGATGTAAAGAATAAATCGCATAGCTTTGAAATTTACTATTATCGGGATATAAGCCTCTACTTTTAATGACAGAATTTGTTTGAATATTACGGTCTGTTCTATCGCTATTTACAATATCTTGATAAAACTCAATGCCAGAACTTGCCGTCCAACCCTTTGATATATAGGACGTTACGTTTGCCGTTAATCCGAAAGTTTGAACTTTATCAGTTTCAATTCTGAGGGAATTACTACCATTTTTTTGACTATTTCTTTGTTCAAAAGTATGCTGTAATGAAGTTGTAAAATTGATTGATTTCAATAACTCAAAATCAGTTTTTCCATTGAGTTGAAAATACGACAAACTTCTTTTTTGAGGATTGAATTCATTGATAGCAAAATTTTCCAATTTTAATCGATAAAATAATGGAATGTTGTTTTGTTCTAAAAACTGATGTGAAACGATGGTTTCCCAATTTTCTGAGAATCTAAATTTAGCCTTAAAATCATAAGCTAATTCTTTATATCCACTTGGGGATTGCCTTCCCGTAGTATCTCCGCCTACAATATCTCCAAAATCTCTAATACTGAATCCTGATTTTATGGCGAAATTCTTACTGCCAATCGTAACATCCGTATGAAAAGTTTTCTCCATATCACTCGAAGCAAACCTTGAAAGTGCCTTGGCATGAACATTTAATTCATCTGAATATTCTGGATTCAAAGTAAATAATTGCACCGTTCCTCCCATGGCATCCGAACCGTAAGCAACTGAACCGCTCCCTCGCAAAACTTCAATTCTGTCCAACGAAAAAGGGTCAATCGTATTCAAATATTGATTTGGCCCATAACGGAAAGTGCTGTTATTCAGACGAATACCATCAATGAGCATTAAAGTTTGGTTGCCCGTAAGCCCCCGCACAAAAGGCGAACCAGCACCATGCGTAGATTTTTGAATAAACACGCCCGCAGAATTCATCAAGGCTTCGGGGGTTGTTCTTGATTGATAATTTTGAAGATTTTTGGAGGATAAAACTGAAATGGAAGCGGCAGTTTTTAGATTTTGTTCGGAAATACGTTGACTGCTTACGATGACTTCTTTCAGTAATTCAGTTTTGGTTGAATCACTTTTTTGTGCAAATAATGAAAAGGAAAGTGTAATTAAAAATACTACGGAATATAATTTCATAAATAGCTGATAATCAAAATAAAGGATTCTTTCTAAAATATGTTTTACCCTCAAAATTCACTAAATAATCCGAAGGGAACAAGGTACTTTTTAAATAATAATCTGTCGAAATTATTTGAGCTCCCGAATCCTTTGCTGCCTCAAAACTCCTGTAATCATTCGTTCTTGCTTCACGAGTGTCAGCATCAGCACGTGTGCGAACAATATACCCTTTTTTAACATTCTCTTTAATCTTGTCGAAATCTTTTATGGCATTATTCATAATCAAAAAAGCGGCTTCCGAGCTTCCCACGGGCGAATTCGTGAATAGAACTCGTCCTTTTAATGAGGCATGATTTATAATATAATCGTCCGTTTTGCTTTTCCCTTCATCCAAAACAAACAAAAATTTTCCTCTTGATTTGCTCATTTTATCCCATCCTTTTTTCAATACTGCTTCTTCAAGTGTTGCCAAATTCCCTCGAATATCGTCTGGTATAATGAGTTTTTGTTTTCCTAAAATTGATAAAATTACTTTGTCTAATTGGTCATACACTTCTGGTGTAAATTTCTCAGGCTTTGTAAAGTTTGGCAACTTAATTGTATCATCTTTGGCATTCATGGTGATATAAATTGGCTCATGGTTTGGATGATTAATGGACCATAACTTCAATTCTTGCAAGCAATTTTTGAAGGTCAAACAGTTACTTCTGAAATCAATTTCTTGAACGTGCAGAACCTTAAAACCAGGTTCATTCATAACTCCTTCCACATCATAAGGTCTATTGGATTGTTTTCCTGCCATTGCCAAACCCTTTGGATTAGCATATTTTCCGCCTTTTTCATCAGCATAAATATCTATTTCTAAGGCTCTTAATCCTAAATTCAATTGCTCTGATAAACCAATATGATGATATTCCAACCCTTTGGTGGTTCTTCTACTGGTATCAGTTTTGTCGATTATTTTAATTAACTGAGGGTCGATAAATTCCTTATAGCTATTATGCGAACCGATACATTGATAATGGTTGATGGGCAAATCTTCCTCAATTTGAAAATTGGTGAATGCCAATAATGAAAACAATACGAGGGCTAAAATGGAAATTTTCATGGGTTATTTTTAAATTTTTGATTTAGATATTTAGTCATCATCTTCCTTATCACTCCCCGCCATTTTTGCAGGATAAGGCTTATTTCCTTTGGCTGAAAACCAGAGAATTCTATTTAAAATTTCATCATTTCCTCTATCAATTAAGTTGAAAGCGTATTTGATAGATTGATTAGTGAATTTCAAAGAAGCCCCTTTTTGTTTTTCAAGGGGTTTATTCATTTCATCCAGAGGAATTAGATTTTGTAGAGCCGAATACTTAAAATCATTATCAGGTTTATCCGTAAAACAATCAAACATGGGAGAAGCCGTTGCGTCAATAATATTCATCGGTGGCAAACCCAAAATCTGTTCAATGGTACGCAAAACAGAAGTTTGATTATAATTGGTATGAATCGTTTTTTGTAATCTTGAATACTTGCTAATCACGAAACCTGTTGTGCGGTAGGCACTAACATGATCCCACCCCGACTGAGAATCATCTTCACTAATAAAAATGACCGTTGAATCCGCAAATTTACTTTTCATGATTGCCTCAACTATTCTTCCAACAGCCAAGTCATTATCCGCCACCATTGCCCGTGGAGTAGGAAATTTTGGATTCATGCCTGCGGTGTGGTCATTCGGAAGCGACATCACCATGAGATTTGGTAATTTTCCGTTTGGATTGGCTTCAATTTCCTTCAATTCCTTTAAAAACGCATCCGCACGCATTTGGTCGGAGATTACTTCATTGTCACAACCTGGAAAATCTTTCGCTAAAATGGGTCTTACTCTGGAAATTGTAGTAGTATTTTTATACGGAAAACGTTCTCCTTTTTGTTGTAATTCATATAGGTTTTTCCAATTATAAACCTTCTCGTCAAATTCACAAGTACAGGCTTCTCCATATACCCTTGCGGTTTTGCCGTGGTCGAGGGCGTTATTCCAAATTAAGCCTTTTTTGTTATAGACCATTGCATCATACAAAACGTGCGGATAGCTTCTAAACCACGCTCTGACGCTCTTTTCAGTATAATCCGTAACCATCCCAGCACTTGCCCAATGGTGACCTTCCGCAGACGATTTTCCAGAAACGTGATAATTATCCATCAGCAAATAATCCCTTGCCAATTGGTGCTGATTTGGCGTGATACTATCCCCAAAAATGCACAAAGAAGCCATTCCATTTCCTTCTTTCATATCACCCAAAACTTGATCATACGTCCTGTTTTCTTTGATAATATACAAAACGTACTTAAAAATCGAAGGCTCACCAATGCGTTCAGGAACTGGTTTTGGAGCAATATTTTTTCGGGGTAATTGTTCTGATATTTTTGCTCGATAAAAAAGACTTTGATTTTTTACTTTTTCAGTAGATTGATTTAAAGTTTCATCATTTGGTAAATCAATAAAAGAAACAGAAGCTAATTGTTTATGAGCATTGTAGGCTTTATCCGCCTTCGCAATTTCTTTCACTTTATGCTCAGCTCTGGCTCCAATTGCTTCCAAATTGGTAATATACATTTCATTCTTATTAATCACAATTCCAGATGGATAGGCTTGCGTTGGAATAAATCCTTTGACAATATTTTTCGTAAGTACTTGATTACCAGCATAATCTTTAAGAGAAATTACAGCAATGGCATTGTCTAAACCATTTGCTACGTATAGTGTTCTACCAGTTTCGTCTAAGGCTAAGGCATTTGGTGAACTCCCAATTAGGTTTTTGTTTTCGTGAAATAATCCTACAAAAATGGAATCAATAACTTCCAATTTCTTTATATCAATTA
>JANPIG010000897.1:0-1230 GCA_031424875.1 Cytophagales bacterium | reverse complement strand
AGTGGATAATATTTTGATACAGTTGGATGGCCCTGAGCCACCCATTATGGAAGGAAGTGCCATTAAATTTGTTGAGGCCATTCTGGAAACAGGTTTAGAAGAACAAAATGCCAATCGTAAGTTTTTTGAGATTCCTTCAGAAGTTCGTTTTAAAGATACCGAAAGAGGCGTTGAGTTGGCAGCATTGCCTTTAAACGACTATCGCTTGACGGCAATGGTGGACTATAATTCAAAATTCCTTCCAAGTCAACACGCCAATTTGACCAATATTGAACAATTTAACGAACATTTTGCTAAATGTAGAACTTTCTGTTTTGTTCATGAGTTAGAAGCACTTTTCAATGCTGACTTAATAAAAGGGGGAGATTTGTCTAATGCCATTGTAATTGCCGATCGTGATTATTCTGATACTGAATTAGACCATTTGGCAGTAATGTTGGGCAAACCTAAAGTGAGCGTTTCCAAAGAAAAAGGCATTTTGAATAATTTAGAGCTATATTATCCAAACGAAATGGCTCGTCATAAGTTATTAGATATGGTAGGAGATTTAGCCTTGGTGGGTCGGCCGATAAAAGCGCAAATTTTGGCAGCTCGTCCAGGTCATGCTGCCAATGTGGAACTGGCTAAGAGAATCAAGAAATTGATGAAAGAATCTGAGAAGAATAAAGTGCCTCAATACGATTCAAAACAACCTCCATTGTATAATTTTGAGCGAATTTACCAATTATTACCCCACCGTTATCCTTTCCAAATGGTTGATAAAATTATTTATTTGGATGATGAAAGCGTAGTGGGTATCAAGAACGTAACCATGAATGAGAATTATTTCATGGGACATTTTCCGAATAATCCCGTGATGCCAGGTGTTATGCAAGTAGAAGCAATGGCACAAACGGGCGGTATTTTAGTCTTAAGTTCAGTACCTGACCCTGAGAATTATTGGCCCTATTTGGTTGGAATCGAAAACTGTAGATTCCGCAAAAGCGTGATTCCTGGAGACACTGTTATATTTAGATGTGAATTATTAGCACCCATCAGAAGAGGAATTGCCAAAATGCACGGAGTGGCGTATGTAGATGGCAAAATAGTTTGCGAAGCTGACATGACAGCAAGCCTCGTTCGGAAAAGTTAAAATAGTTAAAGAGTTATAGCAGTTAAAGAGTTGAAAAGTTATTAGTTGGGGAGTTTAAACTTCTTTAACTGCTATAACTCTTTAACTTTAAAACTTTT
>JANPIG010000896.1:0-14095 GCA_031424875.1 Cytophagales bacterium | reverse complement strand
GCGATACTTACGTAACTACTTTGAGTATTCCTTCTAATAAAAATTTAAAGACAAATACTGTTCAGTTGGGGACGGTTGAGTAGAGATTAGGTATTAATGAATAACTGATAGAAAATAAAAATCCTCTCAAAATTGACTTTGAGAGGATTTTTATTTTCGCTATTTATAGTACTTACTTTTCCAAAGAGTTTGAATTAACTTCCTATCTCTCATGTATCCTTGTTTACTTACGGTATCAACGTCTTGTATTAGACTCCCATCGCATCTGTAAATATTACAAGCAACGCATGAAAAAAGTAGGCTTTCAACTTGGAAAAAAAAATCATTGTTGTAAGAGTATAAATTTATGGTTGCCATATTATAAATTTTCCCTGACTCTTTATCTAATACATCACTTTCAACGTATTTTCTATGTAATTCGGACAGCCATTTTATTTCTTCTAATGGATATTTAAATCCACACGGAGCTTCTTTTACTTCCACTCTGGCAGAAGTAGTATTATCTTCAATAAGTTCTTTTTCACAAGAAAATAATGAAAAAATAAATGGGATGAGTAAAAATTTTATTGTCTTCATTTGCTTAATCGATTATGATTTTATGTCTTTTTATATCTTGATTTTTCGCATTGAAATGTAAATAATAAGTCCCTTTTTTCAAATCAGAAGTATTTATCTTTACCTTATTCTCTTCCATCAAACTACTATTTCCACTTATTTCCTTAACAAAATTCCCTTGTTCGTCAAAAATTTTAAAATTTTTGACTTCGTTTTCTACTAAATTACTAACAGTATCTTTAAATTCAACCGTAATCTCTTCTACCGCAGGATTAGGATAGACAATATAAGATGAGTAGCCGTTTCCACAGTTGTAAAGATAAAAGTAAAATGAACCCGATCCACAATCATTACTAATTGTAGATCTTATTCTTACAAAACTGCCCCAAATATTAACATTACACCATCCTCCATAAGGATTTAAAGACCCATTTGATGATAAAGAGGCTGGATCAAATTGCCAAGTGTATGAAGCACTTTGATAATTACTCCAACTTAGCGTAGCATAATTACAAACATATGTGTTAGATGAAGCGGGTTGACTATTTACCATAATTTCAGGAGTAAAATATGGACTACTATTACAACTTTTAACATAGTATCCTATGATGTCACCATAACCAGTATTGATACCAAAACTCGTAGTTGTAAAATAATTATCTCTGTGTCTCATAAGTGGTGTTTGACCCCATTTAGAAGTAAACCATTGAGGGTCATTTGTAACAATAGCAGAATGATTGCCTGAAAAGGATACTTTGGCACCAGGAGTTATTCCGCTTGGGACGTAGCTTCCATCATTCCAAAATACATCCTCTGATGTACTACTGTTATACCCAATCCAAACTCTATTTCCACCATCTGCATTAAACCATGCATATCCATGACAATTATAAGACCTTGTGGCACTGCCTATTCTTTGTGCAGATGGACCGACAACGTAATTATCGTAGTATGAATTTATATCATTAATATCGTTGTTAGAAAGTTCCTGCGGATGAACTGCATCAGATACAAAACTACCTTTGGGAGTTAAAATGGTTGCATTTGTCTGTGAGAATATTAATTGATAAAAAAGAGAAAATACCGATAATAATAGTAACTTTTTCATATTTTTTGAGTTTAGTATTTTTGTTTAAGCATCAATTTGAAGCAAAATCGTTCATAATTACCAAAAGTTCATCAAAAGATTCATTATCAAGAGCTAAACCCTTCTCTATTCCAACCATAATACCATCCTTATTTTTAGAGCTTAATTTAGCTATTTTTCTTTCGAAAAATTTTGGATAATCCTTCCGCCTGTGGTAGTCAAAATAGACGCATCTAACACACTATATGAATTAGTATATTTCTGTTTATATTTTAAAATACTCAACATTGCTTTGATAACTTTCTTACCATCTTCCGTATTCATATACTGCATTGATTCTTTTGAACCCAATGCAATTTCAATTGCCCTTATTTTGAAATATGATTTAGCTGATTTACTTGAACTCTCTACATCAAGTATTCCATTTTTTGAGTAATATTCAAGAAGTGTTTTAGCACAATCTTTCCTCAATAAAAGTTCCGATAAACTATTACATTGCTTTGACATACTTTTCCATCCTTGTTCCATATCATTATAAGCATAGAAATCAAACAACAATGGGTAGTCAATGTATGCTTGTAATAACTCTGGGGATGTCATGGATGCTAGCTTATCCTTTGGAATCAAAAATAAATTTATTTTTTCCTGATGAGTTTTCATTTGTTTCCATTCGCCAGCATTTGGATAACTATACTTTTTTGAATCTTGTGCTTGAGTAAAATTCCAAGAGAGAAAGAAAACGACAAATAATTTTAATTCTGTTTTCATAATGCATTGGGGTTTGAGTTTCGTTAACAATAATTATCGCAACAAATCTGAAAAGAATTTTCGACATTTAAAAGTTAAAAAATACGACAAAATGCGACAATTTACGACAAACAAAGACATCTAATCTAAATATCCTAAAATTCGTTTAATATCGTGTTGGTCTTGTGGGGATAACATTCCTTTTGGCAAATGGTAGTTAGCAGCTTTTAGTTTGCGTTCAAGGGTTCGGGTAGCAATAGATAATTCGCCAGCGAATTCTTTAGGAGATTTAAATTTTTCCATAGCATAGTTTTATTAAAATAGAATTATTGAGTTTCAAAATAGATTATTCTGTGTAAATATAAATAGCCCCCCCCCCAATTTCCTATTTTTAACTTGAATATTTTACGAATAGCATAATAATTTGGCTACAAAATAGTATTGTTAAACAGAAAACCTTTGTAAATTATAGATAAAGGCTTTTTCTTCAATCAGTAATCTATCACCCCAAAAGCTCTCTCCCCAGTCTCAAGTTTGCTTAACATAACCGCTCCAACGATTGCCACAGTGAACCTTTCAATAAAGATTTCAAGATGAATGCCGTTCAATTATGGACGATTGAGGAGATATAGATTTTATACAAAATTACTAACGATATTCCCTAAAACAACTGGTCAATTACCACAACTTTATCAATAATTCCTAAGCTATTTTCATTACTTCTCAATCCAAAAGTAGTGATTAAGGTATTGATTAAATATTTCTTGGTATTGGTTTTTTCTCTGAAAAGTTCACGTCTATTTCTCAGCAAATCAGCATCTTTTTTTGAGATTTCTAACGCTGTTCCATAGAACTTCATTTCACATAAATTAATAGAATTATCACTTCTATCAATCAACATATCTATCTGAAAACCAGTTGACTCACCTTTATTTTTATAAACGAAAGAACTTTCCTGCGAGAAGATTCCTGCGATACCTAAAACCTCTTTTATCTTATGAATATGTTTCATACAAAGCGATTCAAAAGCAAACCCAGCCCATGATTTATATTTCGCAGAAGTGCTTATTTTCATAAAACTACCTGCCTGATTTCTGAGTGGATTAAACTGAAAATAAAACACCGAATACTCGTCCACAAGCCTGTATAAAGTCTCTTTTTTGTCTTTTCCAAAAGGTTGGAAAGTCTTAATAAACGAGCTTTCTTCTAACTCTTTCAACATTCTTGTAAGTCCACCACCATTAGATAATTTAGTAGCTCCGATGATTTCTTCACGGGTTAAGCCTTTTTGTTTGATCGATAAAACCTTCACCACGGTTTCATATTTTTCATAATTATCAAATAATGCACGATAGAGATTTTGAAACTCATTTTTTAGCGTACTTTTTTCACTAAATAAGATTCTGTCAATATTCTGAATGGCGGATTCGCCTGTTTTTACTTCATTCAAATAATAGGGTACACCACCCAATGCCATATAAATCTGCACAATTTCGTAATGAGGCATATTAATACCATGTGTCAGTAATAATTGCTTCGTCTCTTTCAAGGTAAACGGAGCAAGATTAATGTATTTAGTAATACGATTATGTAGCCCCGCTTTGTTGTTCACAATATTATTCATCATCCAAGACGTACTCGACCCACAAACAATAATGACAATATTTTGATCAACTGCCCAGTCATTCCAAAAGAACTCAAAGGCAGATAAAAACCCTGATTTATGGGTGTCCAACCACGGCATTTCGTCCAAAAAAACTACTTTTTTCTTATCATTTTTAAGAGTCATTAAGTAGGATTTCAGTAAACGAAAAGCATCAAGCCAAGTATTTGGTCTTATGAACCCAAAATTATTCCCAGCCATCTCTGAAATCTTAATAGAAAACTCATTTAGCAAACTCTCTTTATCAGCATTTTTTACCCCTGTAAAATGAAAGTCAAATTTACCTTTAAAAGCATTTTTCACCAAGAACGTTTTACCAATTCTTCGCCTTCCTAACACAACCACTAAGTCGGATTGATTTTTAGAAAATATTTCATCGAAGGTATTTAGTTCATCTTCTCTTCCTACAAATAATTTATCTGCCATATTTTTCTAAATGGTTGATTATCAATGCTCAAAGATACAAAAATAAAATTATTGCTGGCTTAAAGTGCCTAAAAAAATGAGATTAAGCCACGGATAATTTTTATTGCTGGCTTAAAGTGCCAAAAAAATGGAGATTAAGCCAGTAATAATTGAAAAATAATCATAAAAAAGTCCCCAAGTTTTGGATGACTTGGGGATTTTTTTTATGCTTATTAACTTACAAATCAAGTTCTTCTTTTAGTTTTTTGATTAAACTATCCAGCTCTTTATCACTAATAGAATCTCTCTCAGATTTATCATAAATATCAATGGTATAAATTTCTTCATTTTCAGTAATGAGATAGGTTATTATCCTAACTCCACCACTTTTACCCTTGCCCTTACTTTTTACAGCAACTTTGACTTTATACCGATTGTCGCCTAATGGAATTCCCAAAGATGGATTTTCAGCTAATTCTTCAAATAATTCCATTAACTCAACCTTCAATGAAACGTATTTTTTCGAGAGTTTCTTAGATTTTTTGAGGAAACTTCGAGTTGGTACAACACTATAACTCATCGAAAAATTCTTTTAAAGTTAGAGGTTTTAGTCTCCCTTCTTGAATATCTTTTATTTCCTTCAATGAGCTTCTAAGGGTCTTTTCAGCATCTAATTTTTGTTCCATATACCTAAATTTTTTTAAAAGCTTTTGCCATTCAGGTAAAGGTAATCCAACCAGTAAACCTTGTTCTGTTTGAATCTGTTGCGTATGAAATTTCATAAATTTTACTTTTTATATCCTAAATAACGAAATCTTTAAATAAAATCCTACTTCCCCAAAAACTTCGCCTTTCCCGCATCCAAAAAGCTCACAAATTTCTGAATATCTTGGTCAAATGCACGAGGTTCTACCATGGGTTTTGCATCATCATTTGGATTGATTAGACAGTAATAAGGTTGAGCATTGGCATTGAATTTTGTAATTTCAAAATCAAGGTTTTGGTCGCCCAGCGTGGTTTTTTCTAAACCATCATCTTTGGAGATAAACCATTCATTTTTAGGGAGTTCTGTTTTGTCATCCACGTACAAAGCCACTACTACATAATCATTTTTCATCCTTTTCAACACCTCTGGGTCAGACCAAACGCTGGCTTCCATTTTCCTACAATTCACACAACCATGTCCCGTGAAATCAATGAAAATTGGCTTGTTTACTTTCTTGGCGTAAGCCACTGCATCTTTATAGTCAAAGAATCCTTGAATACCGTGTGGGAGTTTCAAAAATGAGCTATACTTTACCTCTTTCGGAAAATCTGCATCTTGACTCGTTACTACTTCACCCGAGCCTCTGGTCAAGACAAAATCCTGCGTTTCAATCGGAGGTAACAATCCTGAAAGGGCTTTCAAAGGAGCTCCAAACATTCCAGGAAAAATGTAAACCACAAAAGAGAAGACTGTCAGGGCAACCATTAATCTGCCTACACTCAACTTTTCTACTTTATCGTCATGGGGCATTCGGAATTTGCCTAAAAGATGCAAGCCCATCAAAGTAAAAATAGCAATCCAGATGGCTAAATAAACCTCTCTGTCTAAGATTCTCCAATGATATGTTTGGTCAACGGTACTAAAAAATTTAAGTGCCAAAGCCAATTCCAAGAAGCCAAAAAAGACTTTAATGGTATTCATCCATCCTCCTGACTTGGGAATTTTTTTCAATAATGAAGGCGATAAAGCCAACAACACAAAAGGAGAAGCAAGTCCCAAACCAAAGCCAAACATTCCGATAATAGGTTTTGTAAAATGCCCTGCTGCACCTAAACCTAAAAGCGTACCTACAAACGGACCCGTACAAGAGAACGATACCAAAGCTAAAGTAAATGCCATGAAGAAAATACCTATCCAACCGCCTCTGTCCGACTGTGCATCCACATTGTTAACAAATTGTGAAGGTAATTGAATCTCGAAAAGACCTAAAAATGAAAGTCCGAAAACTACGAAAATAGCAAAAAAGAGGAGGTTAGGAACCCAATGGGTACTGATAAAATTGGGAGCAGCTTGTCCCAAAGTGGCAGCAATGATTGTGCCGAACAACACATAGATTCCAATGATAGATGCCCCGTAAAGAAAGGCTTTTCCCACACCGTTTTTTTGTTTGATGAAGAAACTAACCGTCATTGGAATCAGTGGATACACACAAGGCGTAAGGCAAGTAGCTAAACCAACGCCCAAGGCAATTAAAAAGAAAGCTAAGATAGACTGCTCATCCTTTTTAGGTTCAGTGGCAGTAATGCTTTGCTGACTGGTAGCAACCGAATCCGTAGAAACGACAACAGGAGCAGAAACTTCTTCCGTCGCAGAGTCAATAGCGGTTGCAGTAGTTATGGCAACGGTATTGGCAGGGGTGGGAATGACTTTCTCCTCCTGTTGAGTAGGTTTTTTATCTTCTTCCGAAAGTTTAGTAACTTCTTGAGCTACTTCGTCTTCGCTTTTTTTTTTACAGAAGCATCCGAAGTTGCACCTGTTTTTGCTTCAATTTTAAACGCCCCTTTTACAGGTACGCATTGTCCTGTTACGTCCGAGCAGACTTGTCCGTCATAAGACCCTTCAATCACAGGATTTTCTTTCAAAATCTTAATTGATTGTCTCATTTCGCCCTTTCCTTCAAAAAAAGCTACATCACCATCAAAAATTTCATCGTGCTTTTTCTTTGAATTGATGGATTTTAATACTCCAACTGCTTCAAAGGTATCGTTATTTTTAAGTTTAATAGTCGAAACAATAGGGCCTACCTTTGGGTCAAAATCAGAGGCATAATGATGCCAAGTTTTATCCATTTTCACTGTAAAAACAATATCAACGGTTTCGCCAACTGCAGGATTTGATTTAGATAAAGCCCACGACCATTTGGCTGGCGTAACTTTCTGAGCGTTGATACTCGCAGTAAAAGTAAGGAAGGTAATAAGAATATAAAATATCTTTTTCATTGGAAGATGGGTAACAATAATGGATTTAATCAATGGTTATCTTTTAAGGAAACGAGTTAAATTCTGGAAAAATATTTTGATTAACAAAATTAACAATAATTTTCGGATAATTGTAAAAGGTGAACGGTTAAGGGTTTACGACAACCTGTGCACAGGACACAGTTTCCAGACGAATTTCCGAAAACCGTGTACCGTTCACCCTTCACCGTAAACCGTTATTGAACTTTCAATTTATCCTTAAAAACTTTATTCAGCTTATCCAATTTTGGACGAATAACTACTTGACAATAAGGATTATGACCATTCAAAGCGTAATAATCTTGATGGTAATCTTCAGCTGGGTAATAGCTTTTCAAAGGCTGAATTTCTGTAACTATTGGATTTGGAAAAACGTGTTCAGCATTTAATTTTGTCTTCCATGCCTCGGCAGCCGTTTTTTGGGCTTCGTTAGAATAATATACGCCTGAACGATATTGTGTCCCTACATCATTGCCTTGACGGTTCAAGGTAGTGGGGTCATGGGTTTTCCAGAATATCTCTAAAATGGTATCAAAAGATACTTTCTTGGGATCGTAAGTTACCTGTACTACTTCTGCATGGCCCGTTTCGCCCGTACATACTTCTCTGTATGAAGGATTCTTTACCAAACCATTTGCATACCCTGATTCTACTTTTGTTACACCATTAACCTCTTGAAATACGGCCTCCGTACACCAGAAACATCCAGCCCCAAAGGTGATAGTTTCTAAACCTACTGTATTGACTTTTTCTTCGTTCATTTTTTTGTTAATTTTCTGATTATCAGACTTTTGACCACATGATACACTTGCGAATAATGTAACTATTCCAAGAATCAACGCATTTATTTTCATTTTCATTTTTGCTAAGATTTTAATTTGCCGTAATTTTGAATTCTTTTTACAAAGATACGTTATTGATGAATCTATGGATTGTCATTTATCTGACCGATTTTCGTTTTTCGATGTTCGATATTCGGTTTCCGAGTGTCTAAAACCGAACATCGAACATCGACAACTGAACACCGATATTAAAACCACAAAAGATGCAAGAAAGTTACAATAATCATATTTTTTCCAGATGGAAAGCGGCATTAAGTAATTATAGTTATACCATTAAATTAATGACCACTATTGCCATATTTGCAGTAGGTGCATTGCAGTTTCCAACCTATTTTGCCCACATTCAAAAACGTGAAGGCCAAATCTTGAACGATTATATACTTGACTACTTGCCAGCTCATGATGTCTCTACACCCATTTTTGCGGTGATTTATGGTTTGTTGATTTATATGCTTTGTCGAATTTTGACAAAGCCAAATCTCTTCTTATTATTTGGACTAACCTTTGTGATTGAGACTGTTTTCAGAATGACAACCATTTATTTATTTCCGCTAAATCATCCTCAAAATTTAGTAATTCTGCATGATACTTTTGCAGAATTATTAATATATGGAGATGCCGAACCCATCACCAAAGATTTGTTCTTTTCGGGGCACACTGCCACAATGGTAATGATTTGGTTATTTGTAGAAAAACCACTTGAAAAATTCATTGCAGCCATCGCCACTTTTCTGTTGGCTTCACTATTGCTAATCCAACACGTGCATTATAGCGTAGATGTATTGGGTGCTTTCTTTTTTACGTATCTTTCATACCTAATTGCCAAACTAATCGTTGATAAAAAGTGGATAATTACAGTAGGAGTTATGTTAGGTTTTTATATAATTTTACAGACAGTATTTTATTTAGGAGGAAAATTTTAATGACCTACTAAAAAATGTGATTAGTACAAAAATGATAGAAGGCTCTATTTTATGATAATTGAAAGGTATTTATCTCAAATCAATCATTACATTTGTTACCTCAAAAACAAAAGAAATAAAAGCCTAATAATTTTCATTGTAAAAAAGATGAATTTTATATAAATTTTCTCAGAATATTTAATAATCTTCTAATCAAAAATTTATAATTTGATTACATTCTATTAATTTGCATTGTTTTATCAACCCACCAAGCAACTAAACCACAGTTTGAATAATGAGTATTGATAGTTCTATCAAAACTATGTATTAAAATGTTAAAGTAATCCATAAAACTTCTTTTAGTACAATTTTCGAAAGAAGCATTTTTCTAACAATCTGGTTTAAGACCACGTTAAAAATAGCAATAAAAATATGATAAAGTTCGAATATAAGACCTTCCAATGGGAAGATGAATTGACTCACGAGCAAAAAGATTATTTCCGTAAATATGGAGTAATCCAATTTAAAAATTTTATCAACGCTGACACAATCAAGACTTTTATTGACGAATTAGAAAAAATCGAGAAGAAGTGGTTGGAAGAAGGTACTGAGAAAATAAATGGTATCCCTTTGAAATTTGGGAAAGATACCAAAGGTAACAAGATGATTCAACGGATGTGCTTTACCAATAAGTACAGCCCTATTTTAGCTGAATTTTTAAAGGATCCACGCCTACAATTATTAGTTGAATTGTTGGCTCCTTATGAAGGAAGAATCAGCGAAGAGGAAAAAGATGGTTTGGTTTTTAACCATTACGTGAACACGCCTAATAGCAAATTTACGCAGATGGGATGGCACACAGATAGCCCCCGTGATTTATTTTTGGGTCAGAAAATTCTTCCCATGTTGAACGTGGGTATTCACTTAGACAATTGTCCTGTTTCAAACGGCGGCCTGAGGGTATTGCCAGGTACACAGAACCAAAATGTATTGAAATTATTGTTCGGTAAAAAGCAATTTATCGACCATTCACCCGATGCTCGTGAAGTAGGATTTGATATTGAAGCTGGAGATTTGACTGTACATGATGGTCGTTTGTGGCACCGTGTGGAGGTTTCTCCAAATATGGGAGAAAAATCTCGCCGTCGTGTTATGTACGTGCCTATTATTACGGGTAAGTATATGCCCAAAAGCGAAAATAGTAAGACTCCATTTTATCATCGTTTTGCGAAGGTAGTACAGAAATAAAATTTAGATGTAACTCATATAAAAAAGCCGTTAGAAATTAATTCTGACGGCTTTTTTATTTCTATTTACAACCATGATCATAGGTAAATTTCCTTATCGTAGCTGTCTGATTAAAAAGAAATGCGTCCTTGTCATTATGAAAGAATCTATCTATGGAGGTCTCAAAAATGTATTACTTGTAACAAGATTTTTTCACAATCACAAGGATGTATTGTTGGCTAATGTTTAAATTTAGCTTGTAAAATTAGTCAGTAAAATTTATTACTTATTCTTCCCAAATTTCGCCTTCAAAACACCAATAATCATCGGTAAGATAGATATCGCTACAATTCCTAATACTACCTTTTCAAAATTGTGTTTTACCCATTCATTATTACCTAAAAAATACCCAATTGAGGTAATACCTGCTACCCACAACACTGCTCCAATTATACAGAACGTAATATATTTTGTATAGGTCATACTTCCTGCACCCGCTACGAAAGGAGCAACTGTACGCACAATGGGTACGAAGCGAGCCATGATAACGGCTTGTCCGCCATGCTTCTCATAGAATGCTTCTGTTTCTTCAATATGACTACGTTTCAAGAATAAAATCTTCTCTTTTGATTTAATAAAACCACTGAAAAATTTACCGACAAAATAATTAACATTATCACCCAAAAGTGCTGCCCCAATTAATAAGGGTATTACAAAAGTTAATTCTATTTTACCTGTTGCTGCCGCCAAAACGCCTACCGCAAAAAGGAGGGAATCTCCTGGTAGGAAAGGCATGACAATTAATCCTGTTTCTACAAAAATGATTAAAAAAAGAAGTCCATAAGTCAAAGCACCGTGATCGGTGATGAACTGTGAGAGCGCAGCTAATGGGTCTTTAAGGAGTTGTAAGACGAAATTTACGATTTCCATTTTTTCAAATTGTTAAATGTGTGAATAGTACAAAAATTATAAATGTTCAATGCTCAATTTTCAAGAAACAATTTTCAAGGATTCACTACTTGAATATTGTACATTGAAAATTGAGCATTGAACATTATTCTTAAAAATCTACTTATCTAAAAAGTGAGAAAAAGTATCGCCTCTCAAACCTAAACGAATGGTTTCCAAAGAGATAACTTCGTGTGGGGCAATATTTCCTACGTTTACATTGGCTCCTACTAACTTTACAAACCAAACTTGTTGGGCTTTTTGTGGGGCTTCCCAAATGATTTTATCTTCCGGAATTTCGGTCAAAATCTCTTCTACCAAACCCTGACGAACCTCACCTGATGCACGAAACAAACCTACGTTTCCGCCCTCACGAGCTTCACCGATTACTTTCCATGCCCCTGCTTCCAGTTCAACTTTCATTAATTTAATCCACTTATAAGGAGGAATAATTTTGGTTTCATCCTTTGAGCCAACCTCTGAAAGTACCGTAACTTGTTTAGCCAAAGTACTGATATATTTGCACTTATCATCTTGCTCCATATCCAAAGAACCATCAGAAACTTCGGCATACTCCATACCGAATTCATCCAAAATTCTACGATAGCCATCAAAGTCATTTCTTACGATGAAGGCTTCAAACAAAGTTCCTCCAAAGTAAACAGGAATTCCTGCTTCTTTATAAATCGCTAATTTGTTTTTCAAATTAGGGGTTACAAAAGAAGTAGCCCAACCTAATTTTACGATGTCCGTATATTCGGCACTGGTTTCTAAAAAGTCTTCTACCTGTCTGGTACTCAATCCTTTATCCATCACCATGGTATATCCTTTTTGGCGTGGTTTTATATGTCTTTCAGGTATTTGGCTAAGTGGATAATTCATAAAATTTGTTAATTATTATTGGTAACTGGTTAATATCATCAGAAATTGGTTATTGATCATACTCATGATTTTATTAGCTAAATGTTATTATTTACTGACAACAAATCTATAGTAAAATCTTAATAAATATAATACACAGTCAATAACTAACTACAAAAATACTTATAACCTTTTTATCGAACAAACACTTAATTATGTTATTTGTGTTAATTTAATAACGAAATTATATAAACAATTGATTTTCAGCGTGTTAAATATATTTAAATTATAAATTTCTTAGAATTGGAAAAATAATGAATTGAAAATTTGTTTTACTAAACAGTGTTCAACAAATTTACATTGTTATTGTAAATATTCCCCACAAAAACCTCCATAATAATGAAAAAAGCATTTGGATTTTTAATCGTTGTTCTGTTGAGCTTGCAAAATTTATCAGCTCAAAAAATTAGTAAAGATGCTGTTGTTGGCGAATGGCTTTCCGAAAATAAGGATGGGCGTGTACAAGTATATAAAGTAGGGGAGAAATTCTTTGGTAAAGTAGTTTGGGGAAAGGATGGTAGTAAGAAAGATGTGAACAATCCCGATGCAAAATTAAAAGAACAAAACATCGTTGGCTCGGTGATTTTGAAAAACTTTGATTTTACGGGTAAAGCATGGGAGAATGGTACTATCTACGACCCTAATAATGGTAAAACGTATTCGTGTACTATGAAAATGCCAGACGTTAATACTCTGACTATTAGGGGTTTTATTGGTATTTCATTGCTGGGGCGAAGCACCACTTGGACGAGAGTAAAATAATTTGATGATGTGTTAATTTGAGAATTTGATAATGAAATAGAAACGGATATGCCAAATTTTCAAATAAATCAATTTTCAAACTTTCAAATTAATTAGATGGGTATCATAGAAAGAAAAGAACGGGATAAACAAGAAATGCGGTTTAAAATTTTGGAAACTGCTAAGCAAATATTTATCGAAGAAGGCTTCGAGAAGGCATCTATTCGTGCCATAGCTGACCGAATTGAGTATAGCCCTGCCACAATTTATCTGTATTTTAAAGATAAAAATGAGCTTTTCTTTTCTGTGCATGAGATGGGTTTTGAGAAATTGATTTTTGAAATGACAATCGCTATAGAAGGAATCACTGATCCTGTTGATGAACTTCGTGCCAGAGGGTTTGCCTATATGAAATTTGCTTTTCAAAACCCAGAAATGTATGACTTAATGTTTATACAAAATGCTCCCATGGAAAGTATGAAAAATTCAGACTCATGGGCTTGTGGACATCGTTGTTTTATGCTTATGTGCGAGACAATTCAACGATGTATAGATACTAAGACCCTTAGAATCAATAATTTGTATATTGCTGCTATGTCAATATGGTCATTTATGCACGGATTGGTTTCTTTAAAAATTCGTAATCGTTTTCAAAAATTTGAAGGGGTAGAATTAGAGATATTAATGAATAGTTCAGTAGAACAAATGGTACAATTATTGAAAGTATGAGCAATCCAGCCTTAGAATTTTTTAAAAGTAATATTGGTAAATCTGCCGTTGAAGCGGGAAGACCTTCACCTTATGGACAATAATTAAATGGAACACTTTTAGAGGTCTAAGGGGATTCTCTGACGATGGAATTTGTGGTACATACTGATATGTATAACCCTGGGGGCATCATGCACGGCGGCATGGCAATCGGGATGATGGATGATAATATCGGACTGATTTTTTTCGTGATGGGAAATCAGATTATTATTCTACAGTGAACTTCAATACAGATTTTTATATTCAGCAAAGCCTGATGAAAAGTTGATTGCAATGTCTAAAATAA
>JANPIG010000895.1:0-3065 GCA_031424875.1 Cytophagales bacterium | reverse complement strand
CTAAAATCATTTTCAATTTTCCATTTTCCTCTACAATGGTTGGAGTCATGGATGATAGCATTCTTTTGTTGGGTGCAATGGCATTGGCTTCATTACCCACTAATCCATACGAGTTTGGTACGCCTGGTTTTACGGAGAAATCATCCATCTCATCATTCATCAAAAAACCTGCCCCATCCACTACAACTTTGCTTCCATAGGAATTATTTAAAGTTGTGGTAATGGCAACGGCATTACCTTCTTTATCTAAAAAAGATGAGTGAGTTGTTTCAATACTTTCATGCCCATTAATAGTTCCTGACTTAATTATTTGACTATCTGAAGCTTTAGTGAACTGAAAGGTTTGCCAACGAGTTTTAATAAAATCATTGCTTAAAAGCTCTTTTCGAGGCACTTTTACAAAATCGGGGTCTCCCAACCACGTAGCACGATCTGCAAAAACTCTTCTTTCTGCCTCAATCATTACCTGCGTAGTGGAGTCTGTATGCCAGCCCCAACGAGTGAGTGGATAAGGCTCTACATATTTCAATAATTGCACCAAGGCAATACCCCCGCTTGAAGGAGGAGGCATTGAGATAATTTTATAGTTTTTGTAATTTTCAATAATAGGTTCACGCCAAACGGCTTTATAATTATCCAAATCTTTCTGGGTAATATACCCTCCTCCTCGCTGCATTTCATCTAATAATAATTTGGCCGTTTCCCCTTCATAAAAGCCTTTTCTGCCTTGTTCTTGGATTCTACGAAGGGTTTTTGCTAAATCTTTTTGGATTAATAGTTCACCTTCTTTCCAAGTAATGGTGTCGGGTTTTACGAAATAGCTTTTTGTAGGATTGTATTTTACAAATTCTTCCTTTGTGCGGTTGAGTCCACGGGCTTCACGCATAGTAAGTTTTACACCATTTTCAGCCAAATCAATGGCAGGTTGAATAACTTGTTGCCATGTCAATTTCCCAAATCGCTTATGGGCTTGTTCCAAACCATCTACTGCCCCTGGCGTACCTGATGCGGTGTGTCCATACCAACTCAATTGACCAGGTTTCACATTGCCTTTTTCATCCAAATACATATCTCTACTGGCATTTTCAGGAGCTTTTTCACGGTAATCAAGGGTATATGATTGGCCAGTTTTATCTCTGAAAACTAAGAAGCCACCACCACCAATATTTCCTGCCGCTGGATGAACAACTGCTAAAGCAAACTGTGTAGCAACGGCTGCATCAATGGCATTTCCACCCATTTTCAAGATGTCCACTCCCACTTGTGAAGCCACTGGATGCGTTGCGGCAACCATACCATTTTTGCCATATACAGAGGATTTTTTAGCAAAAAAGGGAGAGACGGTAGGGTCTTCGTTAGAGAATTGATAGAAGCCAGTATTATCAGCAGGTTTCTGAGTACTATTAGTTTGAGATATTGGTTGAGTCGTTTTACAAGAAGAAACTACGACTAAAATACTTAAAAAAAGAATTGAGGAAAATTTATTCATGATTGATGATTTTTTCCTCAATTTAATAAAAAAAAATTAATCGACCGCATTCATAAAGTATCGTCCCATCAATTATTAGTCAGAAAATTAAATCTGACTATTGATAATCATCCCCTCCGTAATCACTATTTTACTCCCATCAGTACCAATGGCAGTTCCTGAAAAAGTAGCATTTGCATACGTGATTGTACCTACAACCTTCGTTTTTGTAATGGTCAATGTTCCCGAAGTACCTTTTTGATCTTTACCAATGAAATAATTTACTTTTGAGGCTGAACGACTGAATTGAAAAAGACGTTCGTTCGTTTCTTCAAATTTATAAACTGTTCCAATATTTGAAGAATTACCTAAAATTATGGCAATGACATCTTTTCCGCCCGTAACTTCCAAAGCACCAGTACCCGAAAAACCGCCTGACGAAATTGCTCCTGCCCCCACACTACTTTTCCACTCCACACCATTTATTTTCATAGAAACATAGCTTGTGCCTGTGGGTGATGGGTCGCTTGATTTTGAACAAGATAAAATACTGCAGAGTACTATAAGAGAAAGAAGGAATGATTTCATGATAATTTCGTTTAAAAGTAAAATAGTGTCTGAACTTGAATTTATTGGATTTTGGAAGTTCTTAGATTTAAAAAAAAATACGTAAAATCTATTACTCCCATAAATACAAATTCAGACAGTTTTTTTATTATTGCTTGATAACCAAGACGTTAAAGGTTACTCCTACAGGCATAGCGGTTAAATCTTCTAAATAAATTGTCCAATTTGTGCCGTTCCAGAAAACACCATAAGTTTTATTTAGATAAGGACCTCCAGACCCATAATTATGCGTTACCATCAAAATATCATTAGTATTGTTGGCAAGAGTTGTATTAGGAATTATGAGTTGATTTAAAAAAATATTTCCTGCACTTGAAACAATTTTAAAGGCTGGTTGTGCAGTAATTCCACCCGCAACCTTGATTGCACCTGTAATTTTCACAGCTGTACTTGCAATTAGTTCTAAGGCTGTACCACCAGATAAATTTCCAAATTGTGCCACTGGAATTGATGCCGAAGTATTGCTTGCTACGATAGCATAACTACTAAGAGAAGAAGTTTCTATACCTGTGTTTGAATCACTTTGGAAAAATCCTCCGTATCCACTAATTGACTTTCCTTGAACACCTGTACCACCTGCGGTTGCATTACCATAAACTCCAATTCCAGTACTTGACGTAAGACCATAAACGCCTTTTCCTGTTGTAGCATCCCCATAAACACCATCACCCGTAGTGAGGCCTCTACCCCAAACGCCTCTGTTTGTGTTTGTTGCACCATATACACCCGTTCCATTTCCGCTCGCTGTAATTCCATAAACACCGGTTGAGCCGCCTTCGCCATAAATGCCAAAACCACCACCATTGCCAAAACCTCTTATAGCGTGTCCTGTCCCATTATTTACAGATTCAATTATTCCACTACCGCCCACTGCGGTTGAACCAGTAACGGTGAATGGTACTCCCATTCTACTGGCAGTAACCCATCCTGCAAAGCCTCTGAAAACTTCAATTTCAGCGGTGGTGGTATT
>JANPIG010000894.1:0-2330 GCA_031424875.1 Cytophagales bacterium | reverse complement strand
TGATATTGAAAAACTCTACCAATATCAACTTTCATGCGAAATTTCGGAGTCTTCTTTTGCTTGTTTGGTTATTGATATGATTGATAATCAGACGGTTGTCTCTGAAAGGTATGATTTTCCCGAAGCCAAAGATAAAAATTCTATTTCTTTCTATTTATCACAAATTTATGCTACGCACGATTTTCTAAAATCATTGCGGTGGAAATCAATTGAAATAATAATAGACAATCAGTCATTTACGCTTGTTCCCACGGATTTATTCAAAAAAGAATATACGAACCGATATTTGCAATTAGCGAAAGGTACGTATATAACGAGTGATGAGGAAGTGCATACTTACTCGCATGAAGATTTAGGTATTATAAATATTTATAGCTCTGACAGAGAGTTATTCAATTGGTTTTCAAGCACTTATCCGTTAATAGATTTAAAATATCAACATAAAACAAGTCAGATGATTGACTTGGCGATATTTACCAGCAAAGCCCAAACAGCCTTTCTTTACTTTGGCAATCATCATTTTACGATGGTCATTACTGCTAATGGTACGTTGAAATTCTGTAATCGTTTTGAATATAAGGCCGCTCAAGATTTGGTATATTACGTGCTTTTCACCATGAATGAATTGGAAATTGAACCCGATGAAATTATTTTGAGGCTTTACGGAAACATTAAAGAACAAACCGAAGATTTTGATTTATTGAATCAATATTTAACAAACGTGAAAATTGGAATATAGTTTCGATTTTCGATGTTCTGCAATTCTAACATCGAAAACCAAACATCGAACATAGAACAACGAATATCGAATTTATGAAGAAAACTGCCTTTTTCCCTGGCTCATTTGATCCTTTTACGAAAGGGCATGAAGATATTGTTACTCGTGGATTATCTATTTTTGATGAAATTATCATTGGAATTGGGCATAATTCTAATAAAGCTCGCTATTTTCCCATTGAGAAAATGATTGCTTGGATTGAAAGCACATTTGATGGAAAACCCGTTAGTGTGGTGTCTTACAATGACTTAACTGCCAATGTAGCCCGTGATATGGATGCGAGTTTTTTGTTAAGAGGTCTTCGTAATACTACTGATTTTGAATATGAAAACTCCATCGCTCAAGTTAACCGTTATTTAGTTGAAGGCTTGGAAACAGTCTTTTTGATTACTTCTCCTCACCTCGCTCCCATCAGTTCAACCATCATTCGTGACCTCCATCGTTACGGAACAAATGTTGATGAATTTTTACCTTATAATATCAACGAATAAGTACACTGTTTAATAAGTTGCTAAATTTCAATTAATCTATATTCAAGAGGGAAATCGCCCTTCCAAAGAACGACTTCCGTAAAATCATTGACATACATATTCGTTCAACATTGTTTCTTATCAAACAGCATTGTTGAAAATATTTGTTTTTCTAAGTCATGTTCTGTAGAAACATCATAATGCTCTACTAAGACATTCAAAATATCTTTTACTTGTTCTAATCGCTCTGAGCCCAATATCTCCGTAAATTTCCTATCAATATATTCAGTACATAATTTCCATTCCATGAGAGCATCAATACCTTTATCGGTCAATTTTACTACAATTGAACGTGCATCCGTTGGATGTTTCTCAGTAACAACATAGCCAAATTCACTCAATTCTTTAACAACTTTGCTCATTCCTTGTTTGGTTATCCCTGCCATAAGAGCCATATTATTTACAGTTGTACCTTCCAGTTCAACGTGAACCAAACCAATTATATGACCCACTCTGAAATCAATAAAGCCCTTGCCTTTTAAAAATTCAGCTGCCACTTCACTAAAATAATAGTAAGAACGTTTGAGCAAACGGCCTAATAGTCGGTTTTTATTCGCTTTAAATTTTTTTATTTCTATTAATTTATCTTCGTTCATGGTATTGTTTCTTGGAATATTTGTACAAAGTTATGAAATTAAAAATAATAGTCAATATACTTGACTATTATTTTATTTGGTTATACCTTCGCATCGTCAATTAGGTTTACTAAATTATATTATACAAAACGAGCTTAATAAATAAACTCATTAATAAAAAATGGAAACACAAAGTCCTATCAAAAAATTCTTACCCAGAATCATCCTTATTATTGTTTTAGTAACAGCTGGTTATTTTGGTTATACAAAATACAAGTTTGCAAAATCGCATGAAGAAACAGATAATGCACAGGTTGAAACTTATTTTGTTCCAGTTTTGCCTCGAATGGCAGGTTACGTAAAAATAGTCAATGTCAAAGATTATGACATGGTAAAAAAAGACCAAGTTTTAGCAGAAATTGATACTGACGAAGCAACATTGGTTTT
>JANPIG010000893.1:0-4162 GCA_031424875.1 Cytophagales bacterium | reverse complement strand
GAAAATTTTCAATCATACTATGTATTTAAATAAAGAACATCTTATTTCAATTATCAACCTCTAATTATTACCTTTGTATAAAAATATCAACACTCATAATAATAATTCTATGAAAAAAATCTTACTCCTTCTATTTCTGCTCGTATACTTCTCCGCCGAATCACAAAAGATTAATGAAGCATTCCAATTTCATATCAAATCAACTAATAGCAAGATAATAATTGATGGAAATTTAGATGATGAGGCTTGGAAAAGCACGGATGTAGCCAAAGATTTTTGGCTTAGAATTCCAGTAGATACGATTCACGCAAAAAATCAAACTGAAGTTCGACTTACCTATGATGATACTTATTTGTACGTTTCTGCTATTTGCTACAAAGTAAACGATGGAAAAGGGGCAACGGTTGAATCTATGAAAAGAGATTATTCAATCTCTTCAAATGAATGCTTTCAAGTAGTAATCGAACCATTTAATGATTTAACTAACGGATTTATATTTGGAGTAAATGCTGCTGGGGCTCAATTAGAAGGGCTTATTTCGGAAGGACAACTTCCCAATCTCAACTGGGATAATAAGTGGATTTCGGAAGTAAAATATTTGTCTGACCGTTGGATAGTTGAAATGGCAATTCCCTTTAAAACTTTACGCTATAAAAAAGACGTATCAACTTGGGGATTAAACTTTACTCGTAATTATCCCAATCAACAAGAAGTTTCTAATTGGACCAGAATAGGACGACAATACTTTGGCATTACGCTTGCTTTTACGGGAGTATTAGCTTGGGATGTACCTCCACCAACACCCAAAGGCAATATTTCCCTAATTCCATATCTTTTGGGAGGAACCAATAAAGACTTTCAAAATAATTCGGATGCTACTATTAGAAAAGATTTTGGCGGCGATGCAAAGATTGCCATTACCTCTGCTTTGAATTTGGATTTGACTCTCAATCCAGATTTTTCACAAGTGGACGTTGATAAGCAGGTAACTAATCTGAGTCGTTTTGAATTATTTTTTCCTGAACGAAGGCAGTTCTTTTTAGAAAATTCTGACCTTTTTAATAATTTTGGTTTAAACGGTTTACGCCCTTTCTTTTCAAGACGTATAGGGTTGGGCATACCAATTTCTTACGGTGCAAGAATCAGTGGAAAACTCAATAGTAATCTCCGTCTTGGAGCTATGAATATTCAAACCAATTCCCTTAATTTAACGGACAGTACCAGACGACCCAATCAAAATTTTACGGCTTTAGTTTTGCAACAAAAAGTATTCAAACGTTCGAGTATTGGATTCATGTTTTTGAATAAAGAATCTTTGAATTTTAACGAAAAATCTAATAGGGGTTTCACCGATTTTAATCGAAATATTGGTATTGAATACAATTTGGCTTCTGCGGATAATGTTTGGACGGGTAAGGCAGTTATTATGAAGTCTTTTAGCCCTAAAAAAATGGATGGTGAAGTATTACAAGCCTATAATTTGAATTATGTAAATTTAGGATGGAGAATAAATTTGCAATACGAAAACGTGGGTAGAAATTATATACCTGAAATGGGTTATGTGCCAAGACGAGGCTATTTCAGAATGACAGCACCAGAAATTTCATATCAAATTTTTCCTAAAAAAGCAACCAGCAGAGCCATTTATCATGCTCCAATTGCATCTTTTGACCATTATTGGAATACAAATGGAGAATTGACAGATGCTGTTTACACTGTAGGATATGAAACCCAGAGAAAATCAATAAGTACTTTTTCTTTATATTTACAAAGTGAATTTTATAAACTTCAATATGATTTTGAGCCAACAAATGAAGGAAATTCAGACATATTAAGAGCTGGGAGTGAGCACAGTTTTAATTCTATTAATTGGGTTTATACATCTGCACCAAGGAAAAAAATGATTTCTGATTTTTTCGGTACTATAGGAGGTTATTATGGTGATGGAAAATTAGTTGCCTTGAGTACAAATATTGGGTATAGATTTCGCCCTTATGTAAATGTTTCTGCCAATATTAATTACGTGGCCATTAGTGATGTAAAAGTACCAGTTGGCGGAAAAGTCGATAAGGTGGTCAATACACATTTCTGGTTAGTAAGCCCAAAAATTGAAGTATCGTTTACTAATAAATTATTTTGGACAACTTTTGTTCAATACAATGAGCAAACTCAAAATGTAAATGTGAATAGTAGATTACAATGGCGCTTTAAACCTGCTTCAGATATTTTCTTGGTATATTCAGATAATTATTTGCCAGGCAGTTTAAATATTAAAAATCGATCTTTGGTTTTGAAGTTTACATATTGGTTGAACTTATAGCAGATATAACCCACGAGAGTGTTCTAAAATAAAAAAATCATCCAACAGATTGAAGATTTTAGGTTAATTTTACGCAAAAATTAACCTAAAATCTTTTGGCAAAACTTCTTTATAATATTTCCATATATTTATACCAATTCATCATTTGGATGGCAAGCCCATTCAATAAAAAGGCAAAACTTTGGATTGATGGACGTTCTGCGCTGTTCGATTCTCAATATTCGATGTTCGACCAGCAAACATCAAATATCGAACTTCGAAGAGGAACGCCGCCCGCATTGAAATTAGCTTGGTTTCACTGTGCATCACTCGGTGAGTTTGAACAAGGACGACCCGTCATCGAGAAATTTAGAGAGACCTTTCCTGATTACAAAATCTTACTGACTTTCTTTTCCCCTTCGGGCTATGAAGTGCGCAAAAACTATGCTGGGGCAGATTATATTTGCTATTTACCTGCTGATACGCCCTCCAACGCTAAAGAGTTTATTGAGCATTTCAAGCCTTCCATTGCCTTTTTTGTGAAATATGAGTTTTGGTATAATTACCTCAGAATACTTCATGAAAAACAAATTCCCGTCATTTCTTTTTCGGCTATTTTTAGAGAAAATCAACTGTTTTTTAAATGGTATGGGGGATTTCATCGAAATATTTTGAAGTATTTTATGCATATTTTTGTTCAGAATAAAACTTCTTTGGCTCTATTGCAAAGTGCTGGTATTCAGAATGTTACAGTAGGGGGAGATACACGTTTTGATCGTGTTGCAGAAATTGTGAAAAAATCTTACGTACACATAGCGGTAGATGCGTTTAAAGCTGATAAACCATTGCTCATTGTTGGATCTTGCTGGCAAGAAGATTTTGAGGTAATTGCTCCTTTTTTGAATAATTTTACGGAAGAATTAAAAGTAATTATCGCCCCACATGAGATAAATGAGCAAGAAATTCAGAGTTGGGCAAAAATTTTAAAAGGAACCACCATTAAATATTCAGATTTGTCTGAAATTGGGTTTGACTATGAAAAACCTTTTGAGTACAAAACTTTAATCATAGACAACATCGGAATACTATCTTCTCTATATCGCCATGCAGATTTTGCGTGGATTGGTGGGGCTTATGGCAAAGGTTTACACAATATTTTAGAAGCAGCAACTTTTGGCTTACCGATATTTTTTGGGAATAAAAAATACAAAAAATTTCAAGAAGCCGTTGATTTAGAGATACTTGGCGGAGCAAAAACAATAGCAAATACAGAAGAATTTGAGATTGAATTTATAAAACTGTATGATAATTTGGCTTTGAGGAATCAAAAATCAGAAATCATTAAAAAATACGTGGAGGAGAATTTGGGGGGGACGGATAGGATTATTAAGTACGTAGCAAAAGTCATAAGTGATTAAGTCATAAGTCTATAAGTAAAAAACTTAAATCTATTTGTGTAAAATTTTGTACTTACGACTTAAAAACTTATGACTTACGACTTTAAATAAAATATGAAAGGATTAGTAATGCGTTCGACGGGTTCATGGTATGAGGTGCTTGATGAAAATAGGCACGTCTGGAAATGCCGTTTGAGAGGAAAATTTAAAATAAAAGGACTCAAAACCTCCAATCCAATTGCGGTAGGGGATAGAGTGGTGTTTGATATTGAAGACGAAACCGAAAATACTGGAAATATATTTGAAATAGAACAACGAGAGAATTATATTATTCGTCAATCGGTTCATAAATCGGCTCATGGACATATTCTGGCAGCCAATCTTGACCAAGCTGTAGTGATCGTAACGCTCAATTATCCTCGAACTTCTTTGGGTTTTTTAGATAGATTTTTGGTTTCTGCAGAAT
>JANPIG010000892.1:0-1499 GCA_031424875.1 Cytophagales bacterium | reverse complement strand
AACTTTTGAAAGTATTAGCCGCCGAGGGCTATCAAGTAGTAGATTTTGGCCCATATAGCAATGTATCATGCGACTATGCAGATTTTGCTCATCCAGTAGCCTCAGCTGTTGAATATCAGGACTTTATTTACGGAATTTTGCTTTGCGGGAGTGCCAACGGAGTAGCAATTACCGCCAATAAACACCAAGGAATTCGGGCAGGATTAGCTTGGAATGTGGAAGTTGCTTCATTGATTCGCCAGCATAATGATGCTAATGTGCTATGTATTCCTGCCCGTTTTACTACCTTGGAAGAAGCCATCGAAATTATGAATGTTTTCCTCACCACAGAATTTGAAGGCGGCAGACATCAATTGAGAGTTGATAAAATACCTTGTTGATACAATGATAGAATGAGTGAATGATAAAATATTTTACAACAAATGCCATTATTCTATCACTCATTCACTCATTATTTTCACCCAAAACCTTCTTAATGTTTATCAAAAATATTACTACCCCCACGCCAGAAAGTAGGAAATAATACATGGCCAGTAGCCAAAGGCTTTCGCTATTTATTAATTCTAAAATTTTGAAAAGCAAGTGTGTAAAGGCAATATAGCCGTAAATCACCCCTATCAGTAAGAAAATGTAGGACTGTGTTTTGCGAGCATATTGAAATAAGCCTACGCACAAGACAAGGGAAATAAATGTGTAAATGTACCAATGAGTACTGCTAAAAATCCCAATTATCGTGGCCATTAAAGTCAGATTGCAACCTAATAAAAGGTAGGTGAAAGAGAAATGTTTTTTGAGATTTTTGTATTCTGAAACTAAACCTACGGCCGACAAAAATAAGCCCAAAGCAATAGCAGTGAACAGGAAATTTGGGGCAGAAAAATCATTCTGAGAAAGCACCGAAAGCGGAGCAATCGACACACCAACCCAAGAAGCCAAAGCCGTTAAACCCATTGAAAGTACGCCACGATGGTCGAAGTAATAAGCGGCTGGGAGGAAGACAAGGGCAGGTAAAATGGTTACTAAACCGTATTTTAGGCCAAACAAATTATATTGAAATTGTAGATAGCCTTCCAAAATTAAAAACATTATACAACCCAAAAGCAAGGCAAAATCAGCGAATTGACTTGTATTTTTGACCTCCTCCCACAAAAATGACGAACGTTTGAGATATGCAAATCCAAAGCACCCAAGTGTAATAAGAGAAATTAGCACCACAATTACTTCATGCCCAATAGTATCAATATTTTGATAAATCAAAATCCCCAAACCACCCGTAAACATCGTGATTCCCAGATACAAAAGCATCCGCAATTCGTAGTGAATTGAAAAGGGTTTTGTGCTTTCATATTCCGAAATAATTGTGCTTTGTTCGGGCGTAATTATTTTTTTTTCTTGGAGAGATTGGAGAATGGTTTGGGCTTTCATGGCTTGGTTTTATACAGAAGAAGATAATTTTTCTATGTGAAGATACAGAAAATAAATATTTCTTCAAATATTGC
>JANPIG010000891.1:0-1067 GCA_031424875.1 Cytophagales bacterium | reverse complement strand
GAAGGAAGTTAAAGAGGCAAAAATTACTGGTAAGTCTGACGGAATTGATACGAAAGCAGCCGCTGAAAAAGCAGTTCGTATGGCAAGAGAGGTTGAAATAAACAACGCTCGTGCAGCAGCAATTGCTAAGAAAAATACGGTTGAAGAGCCAGTAGCTGAAGTTGAGGAAGTTGAAGAAGCACCAGTAGCTGAAACAGAAGAAGTTGCTCCAGTAGCAGAGGAAACTGTTGCAGAAGAAGCACCAGTAGCTGAGCCAGTTGCAGAAGCCCCAGCAACTGAAGAACCAAAAGCAGAATCAGCTGAGTAATTTTCTTTAGAAAAGAACTTTTATAAGATTTTAAAAAGAATGATACAAAACCCTGAAAAGTTGTTTTTGTATCATTTTTTATTTAATAGAGTATCAGAACCATTTACCGTTCACCCTTAACCGTGAACCGATAAATAATGACAAAAGATAATTGTTTTGAATTAGGAAAAATTACTAAAACACACGGCCTCAAAGGGGAAGTAGTGTTATGGTTAGATGTTGATTTTCCAGAAGATTATGAGGATTTAGAAAGTGTATTCTTGGATGTAAAAGGTGAGTTGGTTCCTTACTTTATGGAATCATATCGTCCATCTGGCAACCGTGCCATTGTCCAATTTGAGGATATTGATACTTTCGAAAAAGCAGAAGAATTAGTAAATTTAGAAGCATATCTACCTCTTGAAGAATTACCAGAACTGGAAAATGATCAATTTTATTATCACGAAATCATTGGATTTCAAATAAAAGACAAAAATTTGGGTGATTTAGGAACCGTCCAAACGGTACATTCTATGCAAGCCCAAGACCTTTTGGTGATGGACTATAAAGGTAGAGAAGTTTTAATTCCAGTTATTCCAGAAATCGTTTTGGAGGCAGATAAAGAAGCCAAAATCCTTAATGTAAATTTGCCTGAGGGTCTTTTGGAAGTCTATCTTGAAGATTAATTGTTGAAGTTCGAGTTGTGGAATTGTTGAGAAGAAGTATCAACATTATTAGCAACACATAGCCAATTATCGACAATTCAATAAATCAACAATTC
>JANPIG010000890.1:0-1767 GCA_031424875.1 Cytophagales bacterium | reverse complement strand
GAACTACGTTCATGTGCTTCGCAAGGCAATTGATTATGCACTCGGTAGAAATGGGATGTTGGAATATTCGATAATAGTTGATAAAGGAGATAAGAAAAACCCGCCAATAGCTTATAGTGTACCAAACCAAAAACCAACCGTTCCTGTTCAAGCTCAAAAACGACCAGAACCCACAGTTTACGAAAGTCCATTTCAGTTAAAAGACCTTGATTCATTAGATTTAGATTCTTATCTGAATCCCCATTATACTTTTGACAATTTTGTTGAAGGCGATTGTAACCGTTTGGGGCGTTCGGCGGGTTTGGCGGTTGCACAACGTCCTGGCGTAACTTCTTTTAATCCCTTAATGATTTATGGAAGTGTAGGTTTGGGAAAAACCCATTTAATTCAAGCAATTGGCAACTATATTAAAAATACGCATACCAATAAATTTGTTTTGTACGTAACATCCGAAAAGTTTTGTACGCAATTTATAAACGCTATTAAAAACAATACACTCCAAGCATTCACCAATTTTTACATGCAGGTGGACGTCTTGATTATCGACGACGTTCAGTTTTTGGCAGGAAAAGAAAAAACGCAAGAATCTTTTTTCCATATTTTCAATCATTTGCATCAGTCGGGCAAACAGATCATTATGTCGTCTGACAGACCACCCAGAGAGTTAGCTGGAATGCAAGACCGTTTGCTTTCAAGATTTAAATGGGGACTTACTGCCGATGTGCAACAACCTGATTTAGAGACTCGTATCGCCATTATTCAGAAAAAATTGCAGGCAGATGGTATCTATATTGAAGATAAAGTGATTGAATATTTGGCCCATAGCATAGATACTAACGTACGAGAAATTGAGGGTGTAATTGTATCATTGATGGCTCATGCTTCGTTGAATAGAAGAGAGATTGACATGGATTTAGCTCGTGCTACATTGAAAAATATTGTAATGGATAGTGAAAAAGAAGTAACCGTTGACTCTATTTTGGATGCAGTTACAAATCATTTCGACGTACAAATGAATGATTTAAAGAGTAAAAGTCGTAAGCGTGAATCAGTTTTTCCGAGACAAGTTGCGATGTATTTGATGAAAGAATTTACTAACCTTCCTTTGAAATCAATTGGGTATCATTTTGGAGGAAGAGACCACAGCACCGTTATTCACGCCGTTCAAACCATCAGCGATATGCTGGAAACTGACAAGGACGTTGAAAAAACGATGCAGAAATTATATAAGTATTTTAACCGTGTTAGAGTAAAAGTTTAAAATCTTCCTACTCTATTCAAAAATTTAATTTATAATTGGGTAAATATTTAAATGTACCTCTGATGTTCATACTGACCTCATTCTGATAGATTTGTTCAGTGTTATTTTTTTATCTTAATAATTCTGAATTATAATCTTTGCTTTACCGTAAGATTGTTTCATGTAAATGATTCACTCTTGCGGTTTTTTTGTTTTACCACATAGGTAGGTTGAGGAAGCATAGAGTTCTTAGATTTTTTGTTGACTTAAAGGAAAATCATTTTTTTAAATTTTTTGTTAGGAAATACTTGAGAATATTTTTAGATTTCGAGAATAGATTGTTTCTTTGTATTCGCTCATAGCCAATCATTAAAACATAAACTACCTCTTAAATTTCTATGAAAAAACGCATTTATATATACGTTTCTCTTCTAACTTTTCAATCTTTTGCTTGTTTTTCTAATCATGTATTTGAGCCAATTAAGGATGCTCAAATAATTGATATTCAAACTATTATGGATAATCCT
>JANPIG010000889.1:0-2607 GCA_031424875.1 Cytophagales bacterium | reverse complement strand
AAGCAGGTGCTGGATTATTTCTTGCCGCCCTTACCAAGTTAACATCCAACAAAGCACTTGAAACATCATTACTTTTACGCATTTTTGCTTCGGCTCGCAGCAAATATATATCCGCCAAACGTAGGATAACAATATCCGCTTCTCCCAAATTTCTACCACTCGCAGACTTTTTACTAAATTCATATTTTCCAACTCTGTAACCCGTGGAATAATTACTTCCGGTTGTAGTGAAATCCACTTGTTCTGTAAAATCTACGGGCAAAGTTGGTCTATTTCTAATCTCATTAAAGAGTTTACCAACTTTAAAATTTCCATCTTTACATCGCAAGAAAACACCATTTTTTCTTATTAAACCATATTGTTGTCCTCTCAAAATACCACGATTAATATTATGATCTTTTGCAGCCACGCACGAATCTGACGGATTGGTATAGATTCCCATGTTTTGTTTGTAAAACCTTGGGTCTAAACCTGCGGGATCTTTGGGTGCATATTCTTTCGCCCAAGTTTGGTAAAAATCAGGCGTAATGGCGGGTCCATCCGTACCATTTGCCGCTGGAAATTCAGTCAATGGAAATTGGTCTCCCGATAATGAAAAATAGGCCAAGCGATTATGTCCGTTCAATTCTGCACGCTGGTCAACCGCAAAAATCAATTCTTTATTTGAATGATTATCCGACCCAAAAATAGAGAAATAATCTTTGGATAACTGATATTGCCCCGAATTTATTACTTTATCACAATATTCAATTGCTTTGTCCATATCCTCAGTTTTGAAAGTTGTTTTATCGGCGTAAATATCACGGTAAACTCCGGCATTCATATACAACCGAGCCAATAACCCCCAAACGGCAGATTTTGTCAAACGACCAGGCCCAACAGTATTATCTAAATTTGGTTCAACCGCTAAAAATTCATTTTTAATATACTGAACAGCTTCTTCTCCACGAATAATTTTTGACGTTTCACCCACATCTTCTTTCACGAAAACGATTCCGAAAAGATCTAAATTTAGCATATTGTAATAGGCTCTCATGCCACGTGCTTCAGCCAAATATACTTTTGCATTTGGGTCGGCATTGGTCGGTAAAGTATTCATGGCTGTGATAGCCCTCGACATTCCTTGTTGAATCAAAAGCCAAGCATTTCTAAGGTTTGGGTCAGTACTTTGAGAAGTGTGTTGATGCAAAGCGATGTAAATCCCATTATCACCCCAATCTGTTCCACCTCGATAAGGCAAAATTGCTTCATCAGTAGAAATTTCTTGGACAGCAAAAAGTACGGTGTGACTAAATAAATCAGGCAAACGAGCGTAAACAGGGGCAATTATGCCATCGGCAGCTTGCTTTGCATTAAGATTTGAGGAAGTTGTTTCATCCAAAATTTGTTCCTCTAATTTAGTACAACTTTCAATAAATGAGATGCCGAAAAGCATCATGAGTAAATATATTTTCTTTTTCATTTTAGTAATTTTGAATGATTTTCAAACGGATAGTAAATTTCCAAAAATTATTTTATTGTATTTTAAGTTCTTTTTCTTTTTGTCTTGATACAAAAAGAAACCGAAGAGTCGGTCGCAAAAAAATCAAGAAATTCCGAAACTCGCTGCGCTCAAACAGCGGAATTTCGGGTCTGACTTCTAAGGACTCTAAAATGCCAAAAGTTCGGTCTAATTTTTTACCAAACATCAATAAACTAACATCAAAAAACGATTTTAGAACGAAACATTCAAACCAAATACGAACGATTTGGCTTTTGGATAACTCAAATAATCAATCCCATACGAAGCAACTCCATTGATAGTTCTGTCGGTATTTACTTCTGGGTCATAGCCCGTATAATTTGAAGAAATGAATAAATTTTGACCTGTTACTGATAATCTCAAAGTTGAAACCCAACGACTGATTCCTAAGGTTTTAGTGTTAAAATTATAGCCCAAAGTCAAGTTATTCAATCTCAAAAATGCGGCATCTTTCAAGTATCTTGTGGAAACTGGGGCTGAGTTATTGATGGATTCAACAGTTGATCCAACCGCTTCACTTGTCGTATTTTGCCCTTTTGAAATTTTGTTTTTATAGAAATTTGAATTGGCTGTATTGTCATAAACTTTGTTGCCGCTTACCCCATTAAAATTTATCGACAAATCAAAACCTTTGAAGCCCACATTTGCATAAAAGTTATACATAGAAGTTGGTAAGGCACTTCCTGCGGCAATTCTGTCTTTATCGGTTACTAATTTATCGCCATCAATATCTCTGAAAGTACTGATTCCTTTATCATCAAATCCTGTAAATTCTTTCAAGAAAAATGTCCCAATAGGCTGTCCATTGATGTAACCATTTATTGTGGAAGAAGTTAATCCAGAACCAGAGGCACTTCCCGAAGGAATCACCGAATAAGGAGAATTATTGACGATATTACTGATAAAAGTAGCGTTACCACCAATTTCATAACTGAATCCATTACTTATTTTATGACGGTAACTTAATTCCATTTCCAAACCTTTATTGGTAATCGTCATATCCTCAACGTTTGTCCAAAACGTACCTGCGGGTTGCACAGGGTCGGCAGGAATAACTTCCAATAAAATATCGATTGAAACCTTAC
>JANPIG010000888.1:0-7146 GCA_031424875.1 Cytophagales bacterium | reverse complement strand
ACTTCGTTTCGTCTATCTTTCAAGACTTTACTCAACAGAATTTCGTTGGTATGCGGTCCATAAACATCGGAAGTATCCCAGAAATTTACCCCAATTTCTAAGGCACGGTGGAGGGTGCGGATTGATTCAGATTCATCAGCTTCGCCATAAAATTCTGACATTCCCATGCAGCCTAAGCCAATTTGTGAGGCAATTAATCCTTGTGAGCCAAGCGGTAAGTTTTTCATTGGTTTGTTGGTTTTTTGATTAATACTCATGGCATGACTTATAAACTTTTATCGATAGCTAATAAATTATGTGCTGAGTCATGCCATGAGTAATTCCAGATAAGACGAATCTACTATAATCTTCGGTCCCACAAGCTACTTAATGGACTTTTCATCTGTGATTATGCAAATTTTGGCACTTCATTCTTAAGGATACTGATAAGAATAGATAAAGGCAAATGAAGTGATTTTGAATGATGAAGTTGGTTTGTGAAGTTACAAATTACAACCATCACATTTAGTTTAAATCTGATAAATTAATAGTTATTTCTTAGCTCATGCTATATATTTGCTTCTCAAATAAACTTAAAATCATGAAAAATATCATCGTAATTCTTATAATCGTTTTAGCTTTTTTTTCATTTAAAAAAACAAATGATAAGCCATCTGCTTCCATGAAATTGGTTAAGATTTGGGAGTCTGATACTTTGTTCACAACTGCTGAGTCAGTCATTTATGATGCCCAAAACAAAGTAATTTACGTGTCCAATATTGATGGACAACCTTGGGATGAGGATAACAAAGGCTCAATTGGGAAATTGTCTTTAGATGGTAAGGTCATTAATGCAAAGTGGGTTACGGGTTTGAATGCTCCTAAAGGCCTTGGTATTGCTAAGGGAAAACTTTACGTTACGGACAATGTGCGATTAGTAGAAATTGATATAAAATCGGGTAAGATTTTGAACAAATACGAGGTGAAAGATTGTCAAGGGCTGAATGATGTTGCCACTACGGCAGAAGGTTCGGTATATTTTACAGATTCAAAAAAAGGAGTTGTACATCTGCTTAAAAATGGCGTTGTTACCACCGTAGTAGAGGGCTTGGGAGGTTCTAATGGTGTTTTGTATGAAAATGATAGGCTTTTATTAGGGACTTGGGCTGATTCAAGTTTGACGGCTTATCGTTTCAAGTCTAAAAAAACAGACGTTATTGCCAAAAATCTTCCCCAACCCGACGGAGTAGAAGCCATTGGAGACGGCAGTTATTTGGTTTCAACTTGGAGCGGTTTGATACACCACGTTGATAAAAATGGTAAAGTTGAATTATTGTTAGATACAAAAAAAGATAAAATAAGCTCCGCTGACATTGACTTCGTCCAAGATAAAAATTTACTCTTAGTGCCTACTTTTTTTAGAAATACCGTAGCGGCATATCGTTTGGTTAAATGATTAGTTTGGTATTAAATTAAAATGCCTCTGTCAATTAAACAGAGGCATTTTTTGTTGTTAAAATTACTTAGCGTTTCATCTATTTCAACTCAGAAATTCTTGTTTTCATTTCTTGAATTAGTACACTTACCTTATCCCATTCAGTACGCTCTTCATCCAGTTTTTGTATATCAAGATTAAAATATAAATACCTCTCTCTATTTTCCTTCAAAAGCTGAATTTTATCTAATTTGACATTATCCCAATCTTTTTCTATTGCACGAAGAATTTGCTTATCCATAGCCTCAAAAAAAGCATCCCCAAACCGTTTTATCTCTTGTTCAAATACAAAATAAAATAAATTACGTTGTCCAGATTGAGATGTCCACATATTAATTCTATCCTCAATTTTATAGTCAGCTTGCCAAACTATCTTTACAATATCTTCATGCCGAAAGAACCAAATCTTTGGTCCACCTACCAAATGTCCCGAACTAAGTTGCCTGTCATGTACCCACGAGGTTAGAGGTACAATTTTTTCAAAATAAAAATCATAGTCGTCCTCATTTTCTACTGTTCTTTCCTCATCCTCTTCATCTGGAACCTCTTTATTATGCCATTTTTCAGCATCGTTTAAAAACTGGGTTAAATTTTGTAAATCACAGATATTTTCAAAAATTTCGAGAGGAATACTTTCATTGACCTTACGCAATAGATATGTAAAATCCTCAATGAAACGGATAATAAAATAGTTATTATAAGGAGAAGATTTACCTTCAAAATATTCAATAGCTTCTTTTGTATATTCATAGAAATTTGCTTTTCCCGAATTTATCCATAACTCACCATTTGCTTTTCCAAAATCTATCCATAAATCACCGTCCGTTAGACTAAACCAGCTTATCGAAAGATTCGATTCATCAGTTCCAAAAAGAGTAACTTCATCTAAGTCAAATAACTTGAATTTTATGGTCATTTTTTATCAAATATTTACAAATTCTTCTCCAAAAAACCATTCATCATCGTAAACAAATGCAAACGAGTATTACCCCCGTAAATCCCATGATTTTTGTTGGGATAGTAGAACGATTGGAACTGTTTGTTGGCTTTAATGAGGGCATCTTCTAATGATATTGGGTGCTTTTTTACTTCTCGAAAGTTATTTCTACTTTCGAGAAGTTCTATCTATCAATCTATCAGAGAATTAAACTTCCCGAAATAACTCCGTTATGGGTAAAATAACTTTCGGGAAGTCAAACGGTGTTAATCAAAATCTAATTTCCCTCCTAATGGCGTTCCCTCATGAAATGCTTTGAAACTATCTACATTACCAAACCAATTCAACACTTCATCTCTTTGTAAATTAGTCTGCTTACGAGATAAGAAAGCATGATATGAAGAATAAGCCCATGCTGATAAATCTTTAACAAATCCATGATGAACAGGATTTGCATGAATATAATAGACTAATTGAGTAAAATAAGCTTCCGTTTCCACAAGTTTACGTTTAAAATTAGGCATAAATAAACTTCCTTTTCTACCATTTTGTCTATTGAATGCCTGAGAATATGAACTAAATAAACTCGCAAATTCTCGACTTAAATAGTTTACAATATCTACTTCTAAAAGTATTTTTTTCGATTGTTTTTTGTATTGGTACGCCTTTTGTAAATCAGGCTCAGATTTAATTCTAATGAGGAAATGGATATGATTCGGCATCAAACAATAGGCAAATGTATCAGCAATTGGGCTAATAAAAGTAGCGTAACGTTGTAAAAAATAACGATAATTTTCAGAATTTAAGAATAAATTATCACTTCCATTAGCATGATTATAAATGTGGTAATAATTTTCTGGTAGTAGTGGTATTTCGTAATTTTTCATCTACAGTTCGAATGTTTATAATGGTTAATAATTCACGCATCGGCAACTTCCCGAAAGTTTTTTTTACTTTCGGGAAGTTAGGTTCCCAACAAGTTCTTTCTCAAAACAACGTTTCTTAAAGTCAGAACTTCCCGAAAGTAGAAATAACTTTCGGGAAGTGAAATCGGCGTTTTATACTTCTCGAAAGTTCCTTACCCGCAATGGATATTGTTTCGAGAAGTTCTATCAAGATTCAACTTTCGGGAAGTAATAAATCCTACAAATTCTTCTCCAAGAAATTCGTCATCATTGTAAACAAATGCAAGCGAGTATTACCTCCATAAATGCCGTGGTTTCTGTTGGGATAATAGAACGATTGGAACTGTTTGTTGGCTTTGATGAGGGCATCTTCCAGCGATATTGAGTTTTGGAAATGTACGTTATCATCGCCCGTGCCGTGTACTAATAGAAAATTACCTTTTAGGTTTTTGGCGTAGGTTACGGGTGAATTTTCGTCGTAACCAGAAGCATTTTCTTGGGGCGTTCTCAAGAATCTTTCGGTGTAAATGGTGTCATAAAAACGCCAGTTGGTTACGGGTGCAACGGCAATGGCAGTCTTGAAATAATCTGCCCCTTGAAACAAACAATTGGACGACATATATCCACCATACGACCAGCCAAAAATCCCGATTCTACCTTTGTCCACGTAAGGCAATGAACCCCAATATTTTGCCGCTTCAATTTGGTCTTTTACTTCCAATTTACCCAAATTCAAATAGGTAACTTTCTTGAAATCCGCTCCTTTTCCGCCCGTTCCACGATTGTCCACGCAAGCCACAATGTAGCCTTTTTGTGCCAAATGCTGAAACCACATTCCGTTGGAAGCATCAAAATTATTCAAAACTTGCTGACTTCCTGGCCCTCCATACAAGAACATAAATACTGGATATTTTTTCTTTGGGTCAAAATCGGTTGGCTTAATCATCCATGCGTTTAATTCGATATTTTCTGACGTCTTGATGGTCATAAATTCCTTTGGGGCGATGTTATAATCTTCCAATTTCTTGCGTAGAGCGGCATTATCTTCCAAAACTTTCACCAATTCACCCGTTTGAGCTTTGTGCAAACTGACTTTCAAAGGACTATCCGAGGCGGTATTGCTGAGGATATAATATTTAAAATCCTTACTGAAATTGGCAGAATTCATCCCTTTTTCCGAAGTCAATTGTTTCTTTAATTTGCCATCCAATGAAATACTAAAAAGTTGTCTTTCGATATTCGACATTTCCATGGATGTAAAATATAAAGTCTTTGATTTTTCGTCAATACCGTAGAAATCAGCCACTTCCCAATTGCCAGTCGTGATTTGGCGAATCAATTTTCCTGTTATATCGTATAAATACAAGTGCTTGAAACCGTCCTTTTCTGATGACATTACGAATGATTTATTGTCTGCTAAATAATACACATCGTCCGCAAAATTCTCAACGTCCACGTAGGTTTTACTTTCTTCCGTCAAAATCACGCTCGTTTTGCCCGTACTTGCTTGTGCGTGAAGGATTTCCATTTTGTTTTGCAAACGATTTAATCTGTTCAAAGACAGCACATTAGCATCATTTGTCCAACGAATTCTTGGAATATATTGGTCGGTCTCTTTGCCAATATCCACTTTCACCGTTTTGCTGTCGGTCAAATTGAAAATAGAGACCGTTACGATTGAATTCGGCTCGCCCGCTTTAGGATATTTGTACTTATAATCAACGGGATATAATTTACCCCAAGTCTGCATATTGTACTCTGGTACTTTGGTTTCATCGAAAGAAATAAAAGCAATTTTCTTGCTATCGGGCGACCATTGAAAGGCTTTTGCGAAAGAAAATTCCTCTTCATAAACCCAGTCGCAAGCTCCATTGATAATGTGATTCCACTTACCATCTGTCGTGATTTGCTTCTCGGTCATGGTGGCTAAATCCACCATGTACAAGTTGTTCAAACGCACAAAAGCTACCTTTGAACCATCAGGTGAGAAAGTAGCAAACATTTGCTTTCCACCTTTTGATAATTGGGATAACTTCTTGGTTTTTAGGTCATAAACGTAATTTTCCTCCCGTGAAGAACGGCGATAAATTGGCTCACTTTCCGTAGAAATCATGATTTTTTGTTCATCTGCCGAAAGGGCATAATCTTCGAGGGCAATCTTTTTACCGAGGTTTTCAACACTTGTGGCGGCATCAAAAAGCGTGGCAACGGCGGCTCCGTCTGTCACTTGATGTTTGATAATTTTCTCACCTTCCAAAGCTGAATAAAACGCTCCGTCTTTCATCCAGTTTATTTGCTGAACACTTTGCGAACGGAATGTCCCTTTCGACCATATATCTTCAAGGGTAATGTTTTTCTTTTGAGCTATTAGCGTTGAGCTTTGAGCAATGAGGATGATAAGTAGGAATAATTTGATTGATTTTTTCACTTTGTTATTGGGGTTCTAATTGGTTGATGATTTGTTGTACTACGATTTTGAGTTTTGGTAATTCTCTTAAGATTACCGTCCAAATGATATTAACGGATGAACCAAAATATTCATGAATAACGACATTCCGAAAGGCTCTTATCCCACGCCAATTAATATCAGGAAATTGTGCCTTAATTTCTTCTGTGAGGTGATTGGAAGCTTCTCCCAAAATCGTAAGTTGTCGTTCAGTAGCACTTTTTACCAAAATATCATTTTCAAAATGTTCAAGGTCAAACCCTTTGACAAATTGTTCTATGTAATTTATTGCATCTAAAATATGCTTTGCTCTTGCTAAGTCGTCTAAATTCATTTTTCTAAAATTAAAATTCTATCTTTTTCAATGTATGGACGAAGGTATTTCGACATACCATCTTCGGGTACTAAATCTACATCCATTTTTAGTAAATCTTTTAAATCTTCCCACATTCCCCCAAACTCGAATCCTGAAAAAGAGGGTTCTTTCATATAATCTAAATCCACCAAAATATCCACATCACTCTCGGGCGTTTCCTCATTACGAGCATAGGAGCCAAAAATATAGACTTTCTTGACGGCAGGCTTATCTTTGAAATATTCAATAATTTTTTGATTGATTTGTACGTTCATATCTTCATCAATTTGTTGTTTCATCAAAGTTAAAAAAAATAGACAATAAAACTGATTTATTGCCTATTTGAATGAGTTGTTGAGTTGTTAAATTGTTGAGTTGTCGTTTGCAACAAATCAACAAGCGGAACGCCGCCCGTTCAAACCTCAACAATTATTTTTTACTCCGATAAATCACCACCCCAAACTCCGCCCTTTTTCCATATTTAGAAATGGCATCACAGCCTTCAAAAGATTGAACAAATTCAAGTTCTTTATTTTTAAATTCTTTTAATTTTTCAACGGTAATTTCTTGATTATCAACAATATAAATGGGAGTTGGATCTGGGTCGGTATTCCTTACTCGTTTCAATTGACTCATTACCGTTGGAATACTGATGCTTGCTTTGGCAGTCCATCTTTCCTTTTCGGTTTGGATAAAAACGGTGTCATTGGCTACCTCAATCGTCTCACTAAATTGAGTTGTAGAATTATCATTTCTGAATTGTAGTGAACGCCCCATTTTCCTACCACTTACTATTTTCACACTCTCCATGGCATCGGCATCTATTGTTTTACGGTTTACACTTTCTGTTTCAAATTCACCATTAATCAAAAATACGGGTCCATTGGCTTGATAGACCTTTTTTCGGAATTCTTTAAATTGCTCTTGGCTGGTCAGAAGGGTATCTTTTATTACTCGCCAATTGCCATTTTTGTCTTGCATTTCGCCTATTACGTGGGTGTTTGCTAAGGCACGATTGATGTCGAAATC
>JANPIG010000887.1:0-3094 GCA_031424875.1 Cytophagales bacterium | reverse complement strand
TAAAGATGGATAAAAGGCAGCTTTTGCCGTAAATAGATTGGCATTGGTGGTTAAAAGTTCATATTCTGCTTGTTTGATATCAGGGCGATTTTCGAGTAAACGGGAAGGAACTTCTACGGTTAATCTTGGAGGAATTACTTTTGCCCATGCCACTTTCCGACGAATGATGGGCTGTGGATATCGGCCTACTAAGAAATTTATCTTACTTTCAGCTTCTATAATTTCTTGCTTTACCTCAATTTTAAGAGCTTTTGAACTCAATAATTGTGCATTCAATAAATCCACTCCTAATTGATTGGCTTGTCCTGCTTGCTTTAATACTCGTGTAATCTCAACAGCTCTATCTTGCAAAATGATATTTTCTTCGAGGAAATCTAACTCATTATCCAAAATTAATAATTCATAATATGCCGAAGCAATCTGAGCCACTAATTCACTGACAACCAAGTTCTTACCCGATTCACTGGCTAATAATTTAGCAGCAGCTGAGGCTTTTTGACTCTTAAGTTTCCCCCAAATGTCTATTTCCCAAGAAGATTGTACTCCTAAATAATAATCAGGAATAATAGGATCGGGTATTTGTTGTTTTCTATCAATATTTGTCGAAAATTGCGTATCATAATTTCCAACACCATCAACAGTATAATTTCCGAATTTTCTTTGACCAATCGCAATATTGGCGGCTAAATCTGGTTTGCCTAAACCATGCGTAAATCGAACACCTGCACGAGCAATTTCAATTTTTTGCATGGTCATTTGTAAATCAAAATTATTGGTAAAAGCAGTATCAATGAGAGCCACCAAGGTAGAATCTGAAAAAAATGCTTTTATCGTTGGTAAATCAATGGTTGATAAATTTTGTTTGGCAATAAACTTTTGAGGCATAGCCAATAATGGACGATTTTGGGGTATTTCTTGCTTGATTTTACATGCTCCCAAAAGCATTATCATGACTATAAAATAACTGCTTTTATATTTATACATACGCTTCTTCGATGATTTTAGTAGTTTTTTTCTTTCGTTTTCCTTTACCTATGCCTGCAAAAATGACGTATAATCCTGGTATGACGATTACACCAAAAACTGTCCCGAACAACATCCCCCCTGCCGCAGCCGTACCGATAGTTTTGTTACCAATGGCTCCCGCACCCGAGGCAAACATCAGCGGAATTAACCCGGCAATGAAGGCAAATGAGGTCATCAAAATTGGCCTGAAACGTGCCACTGCTCCCCCTACTGCGGCTTTTAGTAATGTTTTGCCTTGTTTTTGTTGTAAAACAGCAAACTCTACAATCAAAATGGCATTTTTACCTAATAAACCAATCAACATGACCATGGCCACTTGGGCATAAATGTTGTTTTCTAATCCGAATAAATAAAGAAAAAACAAGGAGCCAAAAATCCCAACAGGTAAGGATAAAATAACGGGAAGCGGCAACAAGAAACTTTCGTATTGAGCTGAAAGCAAAAGATAAACGAAAATTAAACAGATAATAAAAACGCCAATTACTTGATTGCCAGACAATACCTCTTCACGGGTCATACCCGACCATTCATAGGCATACCCACGGGGCAATTCTGTTTTGGCAACTTCTTCAATGGCTCGGATAGCGTCGCCAGAGCTATATCCTTTAGCAGCTTCTCCGTTGAGCATTGCCGACACATACATATTATAACGGGTCAATTGCTCAGGCCCATAAACCCGCTCAATTCTACTGAAAATCGCATAAGGCACCATTTCGCCATATTTATTTTTAATACGCAACTTCATGATATCCTCGGGCAGGGCTCGGTATTTTGGGTCTGCCTGCACCATTACTTTGTACATCTGACCGTACAAAATGAAGTTTGTAGCATAAAAACTACCAATCAATGACTGCAAATTACTCATAGCGGCATCTACCGAAATCCCTTTTTTCGCTGCCATGTCTTGATCAACATGAATCATGTATTGAGGGAAATTTGGATTAAAACTGGAGAAAGCTTCCTTGATTTCAGGACGTTTTTTCAGTGCCATAATGAATTTATTAGCCACTTCCGCAGTTCTTTGTAGATTTCCAGAGCCCGTTTTGTCTAATAAACGAACTTCAAAACCACTGGCATTACCAAAACCTGGCACAGCTGGCGGTGGGAAAAATTGAATTTCCGCCCCTTTGATATGTTTCGTTTTTTCGGTCAGTTGGTTGATAATATCGTTCGCAGTTGCTTTGCGACCGTCCCAAGGTTTAAGGTTAATTGTACTCATCCCAAATGAAGCACCCACGCCGTCAGTCATCATACTAAAACCCGACAAACTCGAAATGGACTCTACTTCAGCGATTTTCTGAGATATTTTATCAATCTCATTCATCACTTCTTCGGTACGCTCAAGGGTTGCTCCTACGGGTGTAGTAACGTTGGCATAAACTGTTCCTTGGTCTTCTGTGGGGATAAAACTGGTTGGTAAGGCACTACCAACGCCCCAAGTTGCCACACAGAATATTACTAAAATTCCAAAAGTGATTAGCCTACGATTGGCAATAATTCTTAATAAACTACCATAACGAGCTGAAAGTCGGTCGTACCCGTGATTGAATTTATCGAAGAAACGAGTTAAGATATTTTCTTTTTTTCCTTCTAAATGTGGATTTTTGAGCATAATAGCACATAAAGCGGGCGTTAAAGTAAGGGCATTTACGCCCGAAATGACAATAGAAATTGCCATCGTAACGGAGAATTGTCGATAAAAGACACCTACTGGACCAGATAAAAATGCCACAGGAATAAATACCGCCGACATCACAAGGGTAATCGCTACAATTGCCCCACTGATTTCTTCCATTGATTCAATCGTGGCTTCTCTTGCATTGAGATGCTTTTCTTCCATTTTTGCATGGACAGCCTCAACGACTACAATAGCATTATCAACCACAATACCGATGGCCAAAACCAAAGCAAAAAGCGTTAATAAATTGATAGAGAATCCAAATAATTGCATGAAAGCAAACGTTCCAACCAAAGCCACGGGAACAGCCAATACTGGAATAAGTGTTGAACGAAAATCTTGCAGGAATAAAAATACCACCAAAGCCACCAAAATAAAGGCTTCAATGAG
>JANPIG010000886.1:0-9582 GCA_031424875.1 Cytophagales bacterium | reverse complement strand
TGCATCAATCAACTGCACTTTCCCTTTGCGGTTAGCCTTTTTGTTGTTGCCCAGAAGCCAGATATAGGTGGTGATACCCGTGTTATAAAATAAATTATTGGGTAATTGGATGATGGCTTCAAGTAAGTCATTTTCAATAATATAACGACGAATATTACTTTCACCCCCGCCAGCATCACCCGTAAAAAGACTTGAACCGTTATGCACGGAAGCTATTCGAGAGCCCGTTGCACTTATTTTGGCAGGTTTCATTTTATCAACCATTTCCATCAAAAACAGCAATTGCCCATCCGATGAACGTGGCACGGCTTCAACGTCTTCTTCAATGCCCCAATAATTTTTGAGTTTAATCAAGAAGCGTTTATCAATTACCTCATTACCGTCTTTGATGTATTTCACCTCACTCGCCCAGGATTTTCCATAGGGAGGATTGGAGAGCATGAAATCAAAATGAATACCCGAAAACTCGTTTGTAGCTAAGGTAGAGCCATTTTTGATGTTGGCGGGGTCATTGCCCTTAATCATCATATCGGACTTACAAATGGCGTAAGTTTCGTCGTTGATTTCTTTTCCATAAAGATAAACATCACCCGTAGCCTTAATTTGACCTTCTTCGTCTTTGATAAAATTCTGAGCTTCGGTAAGCATACCACCTGAACCACAAGCGGGGTCATAAATGGTCATTACACTTGGGAGATTCTCTTTGATGGGGTCAAAAATAACGTGCGTCATCAGGTCGATTACTTCACGGGGCGTAAAGTGTTCCCCTGCTTCTTCGTTATTATCTTCATTGAATTTACGAATCAGTTCTTCAAAAACGTAGCCCATTCCTAAGTTAGAAAGGGGTGGGAGCTTCCTTCCTTCGGGGTCATTTTTCTCAAAAGGCGTTAGGTTGATGTAAGGAGAAGTAAATTTTTCTAACACAGCCAACAAAACATCTTTGTTAGCCATGTGATTTATTTGGCTACGGAGTTTAAACTTGGTGATAATTTCCTTTACATTGGTACTGAATCCGTCGATATATTCCTTAAAATTAGATTCTAATAACTGTTGAGAATTGGTGGCAGTATCGTGCAATAATTGCAAAGTCCATTTAGAAGTATTATAAAAAACGTAGCCAGAAGCCTCTTGGAGTCCATTATCGTCTAATTCAGTAAAGCCAGCATCTTCAGTTTGAAATCTAAGTTCTTCCATCACGGCATCTTTCGATATTTCGAGAAGGGCATCTAAACGGCGAAGAACCACCATGGGCAGAATTACGTCACGATATTTACCACGAACGTAAACATCTCGGAGACAATCATCAGCAATAGACCAAATAAAGGAAACAATTTTATTGTGTGAAGCGGTATTCATTATGGGGTGTTTAAAATGGAAGTGTTATGTATCAATGCCCAAATATAGGGAAAAGGGCTGATATAATTAGGCGTGACAGAGCATAAAACACCCCATTTAAGATTGAATTTTGGGGTTAAAAGGGGTCGATTAAACTTAGAAAAAGTATAAGAAAATAGTTTAGATTATGATTAATGAATAATTAAAACAAACTCAATTGTCCCAAAATCTTGGCAGTCGCTTTCAAATAAGGCTTGCGTTTTTCGGATTCAATCAACTTCACATCCGTTTTAAAAACCGTTCCAATTATCATTTGATTGCGTTGTTTTTTAGAACAACTCACCCAAAGCTCGGGTACACCTTGTCCTTGAGTAGGGCGAACACGAATCTTTTTACGTTTGCTATCGTAGAGGGTTGAGAGACTTATATTGATAAATACTTGATTCATTTTTTGAGCATATTTGGGAAATTTTCTTAGGTTAAATTTACGAAAAAAGGGGCATATTTCCATGAAATTTACTGTAAAATTGATGGACATTTTATGATATTTTGATAAAAATAATGCTTGTAATATTGAGAGTCATTGGGGGATTTGAGATGGGATTAATACATGAAATTTTCAAACTATTCACTCAAAAATATCTTTTGAAATTTCAATTAGGATAAGAATTCGGATTATAATTGAAGATACGAATTGAGGGTAATCCATTTTTGAGTGCGGTTGAATGAGAAACTTTGAGTGCAGAAGAAATCACTGATAATCAATGAGTTCGCAATTTGAGTGCAGTCGAACTCAATGAGTACAACGTTTGAGTGCAGACGAACTCGCTGATAATCAATGAGTTCGCAATTTGAGTACGGTCGCACTCATTGAGTTCACCTTTTGAGTATGGTTGAGTGAGAGATTTATTTAAAAGTTTTTATTCGAGGGAAATATTTAGTTCAGAGGCATGATTCAAATGAATCAGTTGATTATGTGTAGAATCAGCTTATTCATAGATTTTGATTCCCTTTAACCAGCTAAATCAAACAAAGTTCTACTAAATCTTGATTCCGTAGAATCAGCGGAATATGATTTACCGATTCTGCGGAATCCTTATTGGAATCCTTGGAATCCTTGTTGGAATCCTTGGAATTAGACCAGATTCTGCGGAATCCTTGGAATCCTTGGAATTAGACCAGAATCTGTGGAATCCTTGGAATCCTTGAAATTAGACAAGATTCTAAGAAATCTTACTCAGATTTGAGAGAGGCTTAGAATTAACAAGTATTAGGTTAGGAAAACAAATCTCAACCTTACTTATTCAATGATTTTCCTTTGGATTTGATGTCAGGTTTCTGAATTTTATTCTTAGCAATCCAATTACTCAATGTAGCCTCGATAGCTCCGTAACGATTGGCAATAAAACTTTGCTTTGAACCATTTTGAAGGAGAGCTTCAATCTCAACTCTATAAATATCCAATTTACTTTTACCTGGTCCTTTCGGGCGACCCAATATCATACCGTTAGCTTTTTTCACCCGTAACGCTTCTTTCGTTCTTTGGGAAATTAAATCTCTTTCAATCTCGGCAGCCATCGCAAAAACCATAGCCATGATTTTACTCTGGATGGAATCGTCTAATTGCCAATTTCCTTTGACGGTGTACATTTTAATTTCCTTTTCGATGGCAAACAAAATGATTTCCATAATTTCTAACATACTTCTTCCTAATCTTGAAAACTCACTAATCAAAAGTACACCCCCTTTTTCAAGTTGATTCAGAACGGTAAAAATCTGTCTTTCCTTCCAAGACACTTTCCCCAAAATTTTATCTTCCACAAACTCAACTTTACCCAAGCCTTTCTCATTGGCTAAGTAAAGGATGTCAGTTTTGTTTTTGGAGTTGTCTTGTTCGAGGGTTGAGACCCGTAAATAAGCAATATTTCTGGACATTTTGATAAGACTAGATAAAAACCTCATAAAGGTACTTATTTTATAAGATTTTTATTATTTTTATCAATGAGTTTTGTTTGATTATTGTGATGGTTTATACGATGGTTTATTTGGTAAGAAAGTGATTATAAAAAATGAAAAATCATTTAGGTATTAATATAAATATTTGTCAACCTATGTTAGACGCATACGCACCCCTAACTCCTAAAATCATTCAACAAATTGGCAGTAAAGTAACTTATGGCACAGGTGGATTTGTGAATTCAATCATGGGAACTTAGGATATTTCAAAAGGTGAATTTAGACTTGGTAGTGTGAGAGCAGGAACAAGGTCGTTCCCAGATTACAAAAAAGTACCTAAAATTATTGATGATTTATGCCAACAAGTTAATGAATCAATCAAAGAGACTAAAACCTTTGAACAAAAATGTGAATTAGCTTATAAACTCCACTTTGATTTTGTAAGTATTCATCCTTTTGGCGATGGTAATGGGCGGACATCGAGGTTATTAATGAACTATATCCAAGAATATTTCAATCTACCCCTATCAATTGTTTTTAAGCAGGATGAAATAAAATACATAAATGCACTGGAAGCCGCAAGGAATCAAGATTCAATGAAGCCATTCAATGATTTTATGAACAAACAATACGAGAAATTTCTAAAGTCTGAAATTAAGAAATTTTAATCTCCCTACGCTCAAAAAATCGAATATAAAATGGAAGACTTAGAAGATACCGAAGCTAAGCATAAAGTGAGGTTCTTCTGAGTGGTGCAGTGAAATTGGTTCTTCGTCAATTTTGGTAAAAGGTTATTTCTCCTTTAAAATCGAGGTTCTTCCTCCAATTTAGCGGAAAATTCACTTTTCAACCTAAAAAAATAGTTATATACATATTATAGTCCAAAAAGTCACAACTTTCTGAACTATCTCATTTTTTATGACAAATTGAGGCAACCTCTATCAAAAAAAAGCCTAAAAAGTAGGTTCAATAAAAAAATGATATTTCTGTTTTTGAACCTAACTTATTGATACAAATGAACTAATAACCCTTAAAAATATAGTTTTATTGGTATAAAATGCTTCAAAACTAAAGATATAGTTCCAAAGGTGGATTTTCCGCAGTTTAGGAGCAAGAACCTCAAATGGTATTCCAAACGATAACAATATTGGCAATTTCCTATTTTAGTCAAGGTCTTTCAAGGTATGCTTACGTCTTCTAAAAATAGTTGAATTATTACCGTTTAATAAAAAAGTCACTCGCTATTCTTAACATTCACAACTTTTGCATAAATTCGTTTAATTACCGCCTTTAAAATTCATGAAAAATCACCATGACAAACTCAGACATTGCTCTTTTTGAAAAATTAGACCGATACATTGAAAAAAAATTAGACAATCCTACATTTTCAATTGATGAAGTTTGCGTTGAATTAGGGATTAGTCGTTCTCAACTACACCGAGTTCTTACTGAAACAACTCAGCTTTCTACTACGCTGTATATTCGTAAAAAAAGATTAGAAAAAGCGAAACATCTTCTGGCTACTACCAATCTACGTATTTCGGAAATAACCGATGCCGTTGGTATTAATAGTCACGCTAATTTTAGCAAGTATTTTTTTGAAGAATTTAAGGTAAGTCCAACAGATTTCAGAAAACAAATTCCCAAACTTATTGACGTTTCGGTACAAGAATCTTTACCAATTAAAGATGAAATTGTTCTAAAAGATAATCAAATTAATAGCCCTTTTACCACGAGGCCTAAATCAAATTTTCGCTTGTATTTGGTTGTGGGATTGGTAATAATTATCGGTATGGGATTATTTTTTTCTTTAGTTAATCCTAAAAATGATGTTACTCAATCTAATGATAATCTCAACAACGTTTCGGATAATTCTTTAGCAATTTTGCCTTTCAAAAATTTGGGTTCATCCGAAAATGCCATTTTTTGTGATGGTGTGATGGAGCAAATTCATGGTTCGCTTTCATTATTAGAAAATCTAAAAATTATCTCAAAATCTTCATCAATACTTTTTAGAAATACGAAAAAACCTGTCGGGCAAATTGCCAGTGAATTACACGTAAAATACATCTTGGAAGGGTCTGTACTACAAATAGACAAGAAAATTCGTATAACGGTTGGATTAACGGATGCGAAAGAAGACAGGTCTATATGGACTAAAAGTTACGATGGCAATACCAAGGATGTCTTTGGTTTTATGAGTATTGTTGCCAAAGAAGTAGCTGGCGAATTGAACCAAAAGTTAAGCAATAAACTCAACGATAAATTAGACAAAAGACCTACTAAAAGCCTAACTGCATACAACGAATATTTGCAAGGCCAACAACTATTACAAACCCGAACGAAAGAAAAAATTGAAGCAAGTATTGTGAAGTTTGATAAAGCCATTGAATTAGATAACGATTTTGCTGATGCCTATACGGATAAAGCGTTAGCATATTTTGTGATGGGTGAAGACCAATTTATGGATGTGGAAACTGCTTATAAAATATCTGAAAAAAATGCCTTAACTTCCATCAGACTTGACTCCGAGAATGGAAGAGCTTATGCCGTTTTGGGGAATATTTATAAAGTACAAAATAAATGGGAACAAGCTGTCACAACCTATCAGATTGCTTTGAAATATAGTCCAAATGATGCTCAGATAAATTATTGGTATAGCCTCACGCTTCGTTCTATTGGGCAAATGGATGACGCAGTCAAATACAGTACAAAAGCAGTTTCATTAGACCCACTTGCCAGTAATATTTATGGTGGACACCTCATAGGGTGTGCCTATGCAGGAAAGTTGGATATGGCAGAAAAAGCTATAAAAGATGGGGATTTAATCTTTAATGAATCCTATCTGTTTCATAATGCAAAGGCATTTTTTTATATCATAAAAAGCAGATACGATGTTGCCATGAGAGAATTTTTGATTTGTAATAAAATAAATCCAAATATAATCTATAATAAAACCATGCGTGCTTATACACAAGCCAAATTGGGACAAACAAATGAGGTAGATTTATACCTAAAAAATTTACCTAAAATACCCGATAACCATAAGTATTTTGCCATCGTGTATGCGGGTTTAGGCGATAAAGAGAATTGCCTAAAATACCTTGAAGCAGCCGCTTCAATAAATGACTCACCTAATTATTTGAAAGTCTCACCTTTATTTACTTTTCTTCATAATGAACCCCGTTTCGATGCAATTTTGGGAAAATTAGGTTTGCTGAATCCTAATTTTTCAACTCAATAATTTAAAATTTCTTCTCGTAAAATTTTCTCAAAGAATCGCAATTTCTGCAATTGTGAAAATTCCCTTTTGTTTCAAACCGAAGTCTTCCGTAAAACACGCATTTAAACTTCAAAATTGCCATAAACATAGTTTTTGGAACAATAGACATAGCTTTTTGTACTGCTGCAACAATAAACATAGTATTTGAAACAATAGAAATAAGCCCTCATGAATTGACCATCTACTTTTGTTATGTCTATTTGTTAGTTTCATTTTAACAAAATCATTTCAACCAAAATAGCCATGAAAACTTATATAAGATTCGCCAGAATAATGGCTATGGCTGTAATTTTTGTGGCTTGTGATGCTACCCAAAAACGGGAGGTTGATTATGAAATTGCGTCGCCAGTTTACGTGGCACTTGCCGAAAAATCCTTGGATTATTTAGTAAGTTTTGACTGGGATTCTTTTGCCGAAATGCTCACCGATAGTATAGAATATGAACTACCAGATGGTAAAAAAATAATTGGGAAAATGGCTTTAATAAATTATTGGAAAAGCTGTAAAATGAATATTGGAATAAAATCAATGAAAATTACGAATGCAAATTATCTGCCCGTTGACAAGCATATAAAACTAAAAAATAGTGATTCTTTAGGTATAAAAGTAGTAGCTGATTTTACGAATAATATGATGGTCAAGAATAGAAATGTTTCCATTAAAATGAATTTCAATTTTCATTTTAACCAACAAAAACTCATCGACCGAATCAATAGCAATTATGACCAAACATTTTTTAAAAACTCAATTTTGGAACAATAGACTAAGTTTCTGGAACAATGTACTAACACGTTTGAAACGCTCCACGCTAATTTTGTCAAGGTAATGTAATAATTGATTCAAATCCAATTAGGAGGCTATGAAATAATTTTACTTGAAAAATAATGAGAAAATTTCTTTCAAGGAGGCGAATTTTCGGAGTTTTTGAAGCTTGGAAATTTAATAATATAGTTTAATCTCTAATTATAGAAATCAAAGCCCCATAAATTTGTCATTCCCAATTTTAACAAATTAAAAAAACAGTTATGAAAAAGAAATATCAAGAGGTGAGAATGATAGATCTAAAAAGTCTTAATTCGATAATTAAACTTGGGAAGTATAACAAAATTAAAAGTATTCTTACCATGATATTGTTTGTAGTGTTGTGTGTGGTTGATACATCAGCACAGACCACATTGCTCAATGTTACTAATCCGAATACAACTGGACCCAGAGCAAGTGCTGGCTACTCGGGTACTTATACATTTGCCCAAAGCGGATATTACCGTATTACCGTCAAAGGAGCAAAAGGTGGAGATACGTGGTACAACATTGGTGTTTTAGGCGAGACGAGAACAGGGGGTAATGGAGATATAGTGGAAGGCGTGTTTTATTTTACGGCAGGCACAACCATTGAATATACATTGGGTGCCACGGGTGAATCTGGGTATGATTATAGGAGTTTTAATACCGGTTCAGGTCCTATTAAAGGCGGCGGCGGCGGCGGTGGCGGTGCTACTGGCACTCGTATTTTGAATGCCTCTTCGCCACTTATAATCGCTGGTGGCGGAGGCGGTGCAAGTCCATTAGCAAATGGGTTTAATGCCGTGAAATTTTATAATGGTTCAGGAAATGGTCAGGGAGGAGGTACAGAATTAGCCAACCTAAATACCAGTAGAGGTAGTGGTGGTGGTGGTGTATTCGGTAGTGGAAATAGTACCCGATATGACGGGCTTAATTCGACAGGCTTATTCACTGTGAGATATGTTGTGGTATATGGTGGTGGTTCGGGTTTTGGTGCTTCTGGAGGTTGTTGTGCAGGAACTGTTAATATCAATAGTTTTTTCGACTACAGATTTATTCACGGCGGTGGAGGTTATGGCGGTGGAGGTGGAGGACTTTTAAATAGCTTCTCAGAGGGTGAAACAGACCAAGGTCTGGGTGGCAGCGGTGGCGGCGGTGGTTATACTGGGGGTTTCGGTGGAACTAACGCAGGAGGAGCATCTGGAGGCACTTCATACTCTGCTGGTTCAGAGCCATTGTCTGTTTCTGAGCTTAGTTTTAATAATGGAAATGGTGCAATAACCATAGAAACAGCTACCAGACCTTACAATTTAGATGCTACTAAATCCTGTAAAGGAACTGATGGAACTGTAACCGCCTTTTTTGGAACATCTTTTTTTAGGAATAATAATGCTCCTTTTACCTATAAATGGTATAAAAATGGACAATTAGTGGGTACAACAACTTCAACTTTAGGTTACCAAGGGAATTCTTATGGATATAAAAGTACGCTTACAGGATTATCTGCTGGAGATTATTCAGTTCAAATTTTTGATAAAAACAATATTCTACGAAATGCAGGCTCGCCAGATTTTGCCACGGTGGCAGGTGGTGGTACACTGCTCACAGTTAGTGCCAATGCTTTAAGCAGTATTACAAATGCTGGGGAATTGGCAAATATTGAAATTACCGCTAATGGAGGCATCCCGCCTTATACTGGTACTGGCATAAAGCAGGTGCCAAGTGGTTTCCAGACTTTTACGGTTTCTGATAATATTGGCTGCAGCAGTTCTGTTGGATACACTGTTTGCCCGTCTGGACCAATTATTACCAGTAGTTCTACACAGCCTTTAATATGCCCAGGTCAATCAATTATATTAAACTCAAATGCCGCTACAAACAAAGCCGTGTCTTTTTCCAAAGCCAACAGTCAATATATTACGGTTCCTCATAGCTCGAGTATCAATTTAGGAGCAACTTTTAGTATGGAAGCTTGGGTAAATTATTCAGGTACGAATAGCACTATCGTGGATAAAGGGGATTATAATTTTTTATGGGAATTAAATGCAAATGGACACTTAAATGGCAGTGCTAACAAAATGGGTTTTTACCAGAAAAACACGAATACCTGGTATTACGCCGATGCGATTGTTCCACAGAATACGTGGACACACGTGGCTATTACCTTTAATAACGGTACACTTACTTTTTATATCAATGGTCTCAATGCAGGAACAGCTACCTCT
>JANPIG010000885.1:0-5557 GCA_031424875.1 Cytophagales bacterium | reverse complement strand
GGATTTATAGTTATCACTGATGACTGCGAGGGCAAAGATGTACAGGCAGGCGTTTGTGTGTCTGTATAAGTAAGCGTATAAGTACCTCCGTCTCTAACGGTAATACTTCTGGTAGTTTTGCCATTACTCCACAAATAATTTCCAGAACCTTTATTATCGGCAGTCAAGGTGATACTGTCTAATTCACAAATGCCTCTTGCTCCGCTTAAATCAATCACGGGAGGAGTTGGTTTTAAATTTACCGTAACCACAATAGGCAATGAAGGCAATGATGTACAACCATTAGCATCTTTTGCCCTTACGGTTAAAGTATTGGTAGTACGTACAATTATACCATCAGTAGTAGTAGTAGTAGTATCTGCCCCAACGGTTCTACTCCAAATATTGGTAAATCCTGTATAAGAAGATGTTAAAGTTACGGAGCCTCCTTCACAAAAAGTTAGTCCACTATTATTAGCGATAGTAGGTTTGGGTAAGCCTGGGAATAATTGTAAAACTACTGCTGCTGATTCGTCAGAAAGACATCCTACGGAATTGCTATACGAAACGGTATAATTATAAGTTCCTGAAGCCGCTTCTGTACCAGTGGCAATATAAGTATTTACTGTAGAACCCAAAACAGTTGCTCCTCTTTTCCAAATATAAGCCTCTCCTCCGCTGGTAGCGGTTAATGTTTTTGTATCCGTACCGCAAATAATATTTGGCGTAAATGAAGCAGGTGTTATAGTGGGAGTAGCTGGCTTTGGTGAAACTTTCAAACTTAATGATGCTGATTCATCAGAAGAACATCCAGCAGTATTTTGCGTTGAAACTGTGTAAGCGTAGGTTCCTGGCGTTGTAACATCATTTCCTGTCACAGTTATTACATTAGTAGAGCCAGAGATTAAAACAGCATTGCGTTTCCAATTATAAATATTTCCTCCTGCCGATGCCGTCAAGACATTCGTTGCCGTGCCACAAATTGGGCTTGCAGCAGCAACTGATGGTGAAATGGTTGGTGTAGCAGGCTTTGGACTCAAAGTTAAAGCCACGGGGGCAGAAGCATCAGAAGAGCAACCTACTGAATTTACATAAGAAACAGTGTAATTATAGATTCCCGCAGCAGCATCCGTTCCAGTAGCTGTATAGGTATTTGCACCTGTTGATACTACAGTTGTTCCTCTTCTCCATGTATAGGTTGCTCCTCCACCTGTGGCAGTTAAAGTGGCAGTATTATTACCACAAAGAAGGTTAGAAGATACGGGACTGATACTTGGCGTTGCTGGCTTTGGCGAAAGGGTAATAGATACTTGATTGCTGACTGCTGTACAAGTAGTAGCAGGATTCAATACACTCACGGCATAATTATTAGTTGTCGGAGCAGCAACGGAGTTTCCAGAAACGCTATACGTCGAAGTAGTGGCTCCTGAAATAGCGATACCATCCTTTAACCATATATAATTAGCGGCAGTACTTGAGGTTAAAGTTTGAGTAGCTGAACCGCAAATAGCTGATGGTACACTTGGGGGTGTAACAGATGGAGCCGTGGGAATAATATTCGAAGCAATGGTAAAAGGCCCGAGCGTAGTATTGCCCGATGACCTTGTAATAATGACTGTGAAAGCACCGCTTGATTGGACAAGCGTAGGGGCAGTTCCAACCACTGCATTAGCAGAATTTCGCCAGCTATATGCTGTAATACCTGTTGTAGGTGAAACTGAAAGTGTAGCACTACCAGACCCTGTACAAGTATAAACTGCTACTATACTTTGTGCCTTTGATATTTGCGAAGAAAAGAAAACTACGCAAATGAGTAATAATAATTTAGTAAAATTTTTCATTTTAGAAACTTATGCTAAAAATTCTTAGGTATGCTTAACGTAGATATGAAATTTAAGAAGGGAATTCAAAATTTCATATTTCAAAGCTCATAATTATCTTCTTCTTCTTCCTCTGGATTCTCTTCCATAGTGGGTTGAGCATTTTGTAAAGTATTCCAAAGTAAATCTTTCAATTCGGTCAAGCCCTGTTCCATAATGGATGAAAAGAAAATGTGCGGAATTCCTTCAGGAAGTTGATTTTCTATCCTTTTTCGATGCTCCTCAGACTCAATTAAATCTATTTTTGAAATCGCTAAAATTCTTTCCTTATCTAATAACGCTGGATTGTACTGTTTTAGCTCATTCAAGAGTATATGATATTCTTCGTTAATATTTTCTGCAGAAGCAGGAACTAAGAAAAGTAGAATAGAATTTCGCTCAATATGTCTCAAAAATCTTGTACCAAGTCCTTTCCCTTCCGCTGCTCCTTCGATGATTCCGGGAATATCCGCCATTACAAATGAACGGAATCCACGGTAAGAAACTACCCCTAAGTTGGGTACAAGAGTCGTGAAAGGATAATCAGCAATCTCTGGTTTGGCGGCTGACATTACCGATAAAAGCGTTGATTTGCCCGCATTCGGAAAACCTACTAAACCTACATCTGCCAACACTTTAAGTTCCAAAATCACCCATTTGTCTTCACCTTCTTCACCTGGTTGGGCATAATGAGGTGATTGATTAGTAGAGGTTTTGAAATTATAGTTTCCTAGACCGCCACGTCCCCCGTGCAGTAGAATTACTCTTTCATCCTGCTTGGTAACTTCTGCAAGAATCTCGCCAGTTTCAGGGTCTTTCACAATCGTTCCTAAAGGCACTTCTATGACCGCATCATCCCCCTGAGAACCCGAACGTCTTTGCCCTTCGCCACCATTTCCGTTTTTAGCAAAAATATGTTTTTGATACTTTAGGTGTAGCAATGTCCAGTGGTCAGTAGTTCCTTTCAACACCACGTGACCACCTCTGCCACCATCTCCTCCGTCGGGTCCACCTTTTGGTACGTGTTTTTCACGACGGAAGTGGCTCGAACCACTCCCCCCATGCCCCGAACGGACATTAATTTTAACGTAATCTATGAAATTTGAAGTCATGTCTTTTTTCAATTGTGATTTATTTTCAGTTGTGAGTTAGTGATTTGTGAGTTGTGATTTAACTCACAAATCACTAACTCACAAATCATAACTAAAAGAATCACAACTATTATAATGCGTCTATCGCTGTGCAAACGTTGGTAAAAATTTCCTCAATATCACCAATTCCATTTACTTTCGAAACCTTGTTTTGGGCTTCATAATAGGGCAATACGTGAATGGTTTTTGAGAAATATTCGTCTATTCTTTTTAATAATTTATCCGCATCATCATCCGCCCGACCAGATACTTTCTGACGTTCGGCAATACGATGTTTAATTTCTTCTTGAGTAACTTCCAACTGCACAACGCCCGTGATTGATTGTTCTTTTTCTTCCAAAAACGAATCTAAAGCCTCTGCCTGAGCAACTGTGCGAGGAAAACCATCAAAAATAAAACCTTTTGCCTCTGGATTTCTTTGTACTTCCTCCTCCAACATTTCAATCGTGATAGAATCTGGCACCAACATTCCATCTGCCAAAATTTGTTTCACCCGCTTGCCGAGATCAGTATCATTAGAGATGTGCATACGGAACATATCGCCCGTAGAAATATGTACTAACTGGTATTTTTCAATCAATTTTGCAGATTGCGTTCCTTTACCTGCCCCAGGAGGTCCAAACAAGACGAGATTTAACATTCGTTTTATTAATTGTTTAAATGATTATCATTGAGAACCACAAAGTTACGATAAGCATAGCAAAATAAATAGTGAATTGCTTTAAACCAAATTTTCTAAATCATTATGCAAGCATACCATTTTGTATTAAATTTACAAAAAACATAAACAAATAATGGAAGAATTATTCGCAACGGAAAAAACCAGAGACATATTACCAAGAATTAAAGAATTTTTGGTGAAGGAAATTTATCCTCTTGAAAACGGAGAACACCTAACGGGCAGGTTCTCGAAGGTGGCAAAAATCCTTGACCAAAAGCGTGAATTAGTCAGAGCAATGGGGCTTTGGGGCTTGCAACATACCGAAGAAGAAGGTGGCTTGGGATTGACCCTTTGCGAATTTGGGCAGGTGTCGGAAGTATTGGCTACTACGCCCTTCGGACATTATACCTTTAACTGCCAAGCTCCCGATATTGGCAACATGGAATTGATTGGCAAATATGCCTCTCAGCCCATAAAAGACCGCTTTTTACACCCTTTAATTGAAGGAAAAATTCGTTCGTGCTTCTCGATGACCGAACCAGATTATGCAGGTTCAAATCCTGTAAATATGGGAACAACTGCCGTGCGTGATGGTGATGAATACGTAATTAATGGACGTAAATGGTTCACTTCCTCGGCAGATGGGGCGGCTTTTGCGGTGGTGATGGCGGTAACGAATCCTGATGCAGCACCGCACAAAAGAGCCAGCCAAATCATTGTGCCGACTGATACGAAAGGCTTTAAAATTGAAAGAAATATCAGCATCATGGGCGACCACGAAGCCGACCATTGGGCGAGCCATGCGGAGGTAACTTATACGGATGTGCGTGTACCTGTGAGTAACCTCATTGCGGCAGAGGGCATGGGATTTATGTTGGCACAAGAACGCTTGGGACCAGGGCGAATCCACCACTGTATGCGTTGGATAGGCATTTCGGAGCGTTGTTTCGACCTCATGTGCAAGCGTGCCGCCACCCGTGATATGGGCGATGGCACTATGTTGGGCGAAAAGCAAGCCGTACAATTTTGGATTGCCGAAAGCCGTGCCAATATTGATGCCGCCCGTTTAATGGTATTGAGAACGGCAGATAATATTGATAAATTTGGAGCTTCGGCGGTACGGAATCAGATTTCGGAAATCAAGTTTTTCTGTGCAAATGTGATGTTACAAGTGATTGACCACGCCATTCAAGTACACGGAGCGTATGGCATCACAGACGATTTATTACTATCATTTTGGTATCGCCACGAAAGAGGAGCAAGAATCTACGACGGAGCCGACGAAGTACACAAATCAGCCTTAGCAAGGTCAATTTTGGCGGGCTATGGTTTGGAGACGAAGAAGAAAAGGACTTCGGATGAGGCGGTGGTGGCTTTTAGTCGGTAGAGGAAAGATTAGTTGGAATAAAAATATATAATTGAGATTTTTTACTCACCTTATTAAAAGATGAATTGATAATATAAAAGCAGTTTTCGAGAATTATTTAAAAGCGGATAAAACACAATACGCAATTTTGTTGAATGGCTCTTGGGGAAGTGGTAAAACTTTCTTTTGGAAGAATAATTTAGCCCCTCTTGCTGAAAAGAATAAGTTTAAGACAATTTATATTTCTTTGAATGGAATTAGTAAAATTGAGGTATTAAATCATCTACTTTTTATAAAGCTAATTCCGTTGCTAAGTAAACAAGAAAATTCAATCATTAAAAATGCTACAACATTTGTAACAAACTTATTAGACACGGCGAGTAAAAAATTTCTTGACACAAGTTTATCAAATATTTTTAAAAATATGAGTGTGGATACCTTCCCATTCTCTAATTATGTAATATGTTTCGATGATTTAGAACGGTGTCAGATTCCAATAAAAGAGGTTTTAGGCTTTATCAATAATTATATTGAACATAAA
>JANPIG010000884.1:0-2697 GCA_031424875.1 Cytophagales bacterium | reverse complement strand
TTTTATTTCCGTGCAAGGCAATGGCACACTCACGGCGAACTTGTGGGTCTGGATGATGTACAAGCGGTGTTAGATAAGAAAGTACATTCAATTTCAACTGACGAGCCGCTCTAATTCCTGCAATTTTAATGTCAGGATTTCTATCTGCCAAAGCTATTTCTGTATATTTTCTACCATCAACTATCTTACACAAAGCCCAAAAAGCACGTGCTTTCATGCGTGAATTTTCTGAGGCAAATACGCTAAGCAATTCATTCTCAGCGTTTTTGCCAAATTTCTGTAAGGCTTCCCAGGCTAAATAACGAGTTGCCAAATTTGGACTTTGCAAAGAAGCAACTGCCCCCGCAGGAGTTGATAAATCCATCGTTGGCACTTTGTAAGGCGTGTTTGCAGGAGCAATTCTATACACACGTCCACGCACTTGGTCGCCCGCTTGGTGTCCCCCCACGCCAGGGTCGTACCAGTCTGCCACAATCAGCGAACCATCGGGAGCCACGCACACGTCGGCAGGGCGAAACCATTGGTCTTTTTCCTGTTTCATGATGTTCACAATCTCGGCAGAATAACCCGCCCCAGCTTTTTGAACGGGGTACGAACGCACCACATTATGACCAGGTTCACAGTGAATCATTTGTCCTTGAAAAGTTTTTGGCAAAAGCGTTCCTTCATACACAACCATGCCCGTAGGCGAGCCTGAGCCTGTTTGTAGCAAGTTTGGCACAGTGCCAGGGTCGTTTAAATGCCAATGACGCTTTGGAATTTCTTCCTCAATATTCGTACGATTTACGTTCCATGAAGCATGGGTCATTTCATCTTTATACCCATAATTTCCATACTCCATCACGTAGTTAATCCGCACGCCTTTGTTGCCATCATCATCATTATCTGACTGCCACATCGTGCCGTAGGAATCAACCGCAACTTCATAATTATTTCTAAAATCGCTACCCAAACATTCCACTTCCGAACCGTCCATATTGCATCGAAAAACCATTCCTTCTTGATAATTTTTTTCAGAAATTTCCTTGCCGAATTGGTCTTTAACCACATTCCCAGCGGCATCTTTTAATGTTCTTCCTTCATTACCAAAATTGAAATACAGTTTTCCATCGGGCCCAAAAACGAAGGCGTGCATTCCATGATCATGTTGCTCGCCTTTCATGCCTTGAAAAAGAATTTCCTTTTTATCGGCTTTGTCGTCTCCATTTGTATCAGTCAATTTCCAAACGTAGGGACTTTGCGAAACAATCACTACATTTCCCAAAACTGCAATACCCAAAGGAGCATTTAGAGATGGGTCTTGATAGAAAACTTTGCTTTCATCTGCCTTTCCATCTCCATCTTTATCTTCCAAAATCACAATTCTATCTCCTTCTTTTTTAGTATGATTTCCCGTGATGGCAGGGCGATAATTATAGGCTTCCAACACCCAAACCCGTCCACGAGCATCTACCTCAATATCCGTTGGATTCATCAACATAGGTTCCGTAGCGAAGGTTTTTACTTCTAAACCGTCAGCCATTTTTATGCCTACTAAAGCATTTTCGGGCAAACGTTTTTGAGCGTCCGTCAGTACAGAATCCACATAATGATTAATGAATCGACTGGTGGAAGTATTTTGATAAGCCATTGAGAATAAGGCAACTCCCAGAAGTGTTACAGGAATTCCGAAGCGTATTTTTGGGGATAGTTTCGTGAGCATATTTTAAAATTGATAAGGTTTTTGTAATATCATCTAAAGAATATAAATAAGTTATATGTTAGGATTTTATACTCTTTAATAGAGGACAAATTGGTAATATTTTGTTTTGGTGTGATGTTTCCAAAAATAAAAAAATCCCGGATAGAATTGTATTTTTCTATCAGGGATTTTAAATATAATACTTTAATCTTACTCCAAAATCTTACTACTCAACCTCAATAATTCAATCTCGGTTATTTTGGCGTTGAATTCTGCCTCAATCAAACGGGTTTCAGCAGCTACGGCATTGCGTTGGACTTCACGAAGTTCGTAAGAAGTGGAGTTTCCTACTTTATATCTTTCAAAGGCAATATCAATATTTTGACTGGCTATTTTATAGTTTTCAGTTTCTAATTTTATCAATTCCAAAGCATTTTTATAGCTCAAATACGTTCTTTCCAAAGCCGTGTTCAATTGGTTTCTTAAATCACCTTCTTGAAAATTGGCAATCTCCTGTCCGATTTTTGCATTCTGAATTCTTCGCTTTTGATTATAGCCATCAAATATATTTATCGAAGCCCTTAATCCATAACTAAAAGCAAAATTTTGGATTGATTTTGTGGCTTGCGGAGCCCCCGCACCGTTATTGGCAGAGTTGTAATTATAACCCGTAATCAAATCAATCTGAGGATATTGAGCAGATTTTTGAAGTTTTAAATCATATTCGGCAAGGCGTTTATTTTGTTCCGCCAATACTAAATTTGGATTTTGCTTTAAAGTTGCTTCTCGGAGGCTTTCTAAAGATAAATTTTTATCGGAAGAAATAGTATCATTGGTTGAAAAATCTGTTTGCAAACTTCTGATTAACAACGAGTTGAGATTTATTTTGGAAGATTCCAAAGCCTGTTCTTGGGCAATCAAAGCGGCTTTGTCTTCATTATAATCTACTTGTGCCGAATTAAAATCTACTTTTGAACCCTGCCCAACTTCGTAGCGGTCACGAGATAATTTCAAAC
>JANPIG010000883.1:0-4352 GCA_031424875.1 Cytophagales bacterium | reverse complement strand
AATTGATTAGTAATTGGAGCTAAAATTTTTGCCTTAAATGTAACTATTCTTGGCGTTCCAATTTGTACATTACTGATAGACGCTTTTAGGGTATCACCAGTTACAATAAAGTCTGAACTACTTACGAATTGCAAACCTTGTGGCAAAATATCTTTCACCTCAACATTGGTCGCCACGCTTGATCCCGCATTGTTTACGGTGATTGAATACGTTACAATATCGCCCACATTTGGGGTTGAATTATCGATGTTTTTCTGTAAAGACAAATCCGCTTGCTGTCCGCCAATCGTTACGGCATCGGTATCATCTTCGTTATTTTCTGTTCCGTTATTAGTCTGAGAATCAGGGTCATACTGGTCAGATTTCGTAATTTGAGCTTTGTTGGTTATACTTCCAGAAGCGATAACTTTCGCTCTGAAAGTCAGCACCGCCTCACCATTTACGGCAATTGAAAGGATATTATTTGAGGTTAAAATGTTCGTTCCTGATAAAGTAAAATCAGTTGAACTAATGAATTGTAAACCTGTTGGTAAAATATCTTTCGCCTGTACATTCGTGGCAACGTCAGTTCCTGCATTTTTAATGGTGATGGTATAAATAACTTCATCATTCACGTTTGGCTGTTGATTCGAGACGGTTTTTGTCAAACTCAAATCTGAAACTTGTGGTCGTACAACTGTTGAATCGGTATCATTTTGACCGTCTTCCGTACCTGTATTAGGTTGAGAATTAGGGTCAAATTGGTCAGATTTTGAAATCTCCGCTTTGTTCACAATCTTCTGAAAACCAATAACTTTCGCAATAAATTTCAGCGTTTTTGTCGAACCATTTGTCAATAAAGGCACGTTCGCCAAAAGGATAGTTCCTTGCGAAGTAAAGTCAGACGAACTAATAAATTGTAAACCCGCTGGCAACACGTCACGCACCTCAACATTGATCCCATCGCTTGGTCCCGCATTGTTTACAGTGATGGTGTAAGTAACGTTTTCACCCACATTTGGACTTGGATTATCAACGGTTTTTGTCAAACTCAAATCTGCTTGTTGTCCACCAATCAAAACTCCACCCGTATCATCCTGTCCGTCTTCCGTACCTGAATTTGGTTGAGAATCTGGGTCAAATTGGTCAGATTTTGAAACCTCCGCTTTGTTCAAAATTGCTCCTGCTTGCGTGACTCTGGCTTGGAAAGTTACACTTCTCGTTACTCCCAAAGGTATGTTTGCAATTGTGCCTGTTAATGTTCCAGAATTATTTACTAAATCTGTTGAGTTAACAAATAGCAAACCCAAAGGCAACACATCTTTCACCTCAACATTGGTAGCTGTATTTGATCCTTCATTCGTTACTGAAATCGTGTAAGTAATCGTTTCGCCAACCGTTGGATTGGTTTTAGAAACCGTTTTTATCAAACTTAAATCCGCAAGTTGAGGCGTTAAAGTTGCTGCTCCTGTATCATCCTGACCGTCTTCTGTACCTGTTCCCACCTGTGAATCTGGATCAAATTGGTCTGATTTTGAGATTTCGGCTTTGTTTGTAATACTTTGATTACCGATTACTTTCGCTACAAATGTTAAGGTTTTTGGACTGCCGACTGGAAGGCTTAAAATTTGTCCTGTTAGGGTTCCAGAGGTATTTACAAAATCTAAACTTGATACGAATTGTAAACCTGCTGGCAGAATATCCAAGACTTCCACATTAGTCGCCGAACTTGGTCCTGCGTTGGTAACTACGATTGTATAAGTTACATTATCACCCACATTTGGTGCGGCAGGCGTTCCTGTCGTGTTACTTACGGCTTTTGTTAAACTCAAATCTGCTTGTTGTCCACCAATCAAAACCCCACCTGTATCGTCCTGACCATCATTTGTACCTGTATTTGGTTGAGAATCAGGGTCGTATTGGTCAGATTTACTAACCTCCGCTTTGTTTAAAATACTTCCTGCCTGCGTAACCGTTGCAACGAAAGTTAAAGTTGATGAAGCTCCCGAAGCAATTGAAGCAATGTTATTTGATATCAACGTTCCAGAAGTATTCGTGAAATTTGAAGAAGAAACAAACGTCAAACCCGTTGGTAAAATGTCTTTTACTTGTACATTGGTTGCCGTTGAAGGCCCTGCATTTGTTACGGTAATGGTATATGTAATATTCGAACCAACATTTGGATTTGCATTTGAAACCGTTTTCGTCAAACTCAAATCGGCTTGTTGGGCATTAATATCCACCGAACCTCTATCGTCTTCGGCATTTGCAGTACCGTTTCCATGAGGCGAATCTGTATCTGGCTGGTCGGCTTTTGATACTTCCGCTGCGTTAGTAGTTAAGCCAGAAGATAAAACTTTTGCATCAAAAGTTACTGATACTGAACCATTTACGGCAATCGTTGGAATTGTTCCCGTTAAAGTTCCCGACACATTTGTCAAGGTCGAAGAACTTACAAATTGTAAACCTGCGGGTAACACATCTTTCACCTCCACATTGGTAGCTGTGTTTGGTCCTGCATTTGCAACCGTGATGGTATAAGTAATCGTTTCACCAACATTAGGCGTAGTTTTCGATACCGTTTTGGTCAAACTCAAATCTGCTTGGTTCTGAATCGTTACGGGTGTTGGCGTGCTTCCTGTTGGTGTTGGGTCGGTTCCATTATTGGAAATATCAGTCGTACTTCCGCCTGATGTGCCTGTTCCAGAGGCTGTTACATTATTTAGGAAAGTATTACTCCCCGTATAACCATTCAATTTCACATTTACCGTAAAAGAATAAGTATTGCTGGTATTTGCCGCCAAAGTTCCTGAACCTGTCAAGAGGTTTTGAGCCGATGGCGTACCTAAGAATCCTGAATTTATATCCGCAGCTCCCGATTTACTGGTAACGGTATAAGTTATTGGCAAAGGATAGGTTGTTAGTAAATTCTCGGTTACTTGAACATTATTTAAGGTAACGTTTCCAAAGTTTTTTGTAATTACCTGATAAACAACATCATAACTTCCATCACTTTGCAAAGTGGGTGTACCCACAACCGATTTAGCCACCCCAATAATTGGATTGGCAATCACGACGGGCGTTGGCGTATTTTCACCATTATCCCCCGCATATCCATTTGAATTGGGGTCAATGGCAGACTCACCACCATTATTTGATAAATCCGTAACGGTTGCTGCCGAAGGATTTATCCCCGAACCAGTTACTTGATTATTAAAAGTCGTCTGGGTAGAACCGTTCAATGTAACCCGAACCGTAAACGTAATGGTGCGAGATTGCCCTGCCGTTAAAATTGACAGATTTGAACCATTTACTAATAATAAATTTTTAACCAAATTACCATTAAAAGTACTTTCCGACGTTAATGGGGCTAATGTTTGGGGTGATTGAGAAATTGTAAAAGTAGTTGGACTTGGGAAAGTTGTGGTTAAATCGTCCGTTACTTGCACACCCGTCAGGGTTACATTACCAATATTTTTTACCACTACTGTATAAGGCACATCATAAACACCATCCGAAACTTTCACAGGTGTTCCTGCTGATTTGGCTACCCCAATATTTCCGTTTACAATTGTTACAGGGGTTGGCGTGTCTTCGCCAAACTCTCTGGGGTTTCCATTACTATTTGGGTCAATTGCACTTGTTCCACCATTATTTGAAACATCGGCAATGGAACTAATAGAACCACTTGAGTTCGTTCCCGCTGCGGTAGCTGAATTGATGAAAAGTGTTTGCGTTGAACCATTTAGATTCACTCTGACCGTAAAAGTTATCGTTTGACTTGCCCCAATGGCTAAGGTCGAGGAACCTTGGTTTAATAAATTTTGATTCGTATTTCCGTCAAATAAATTATTTATTGTTAATGGCGAAGTAGTTGATTTTGAAACAATTGAGTAAGTAATTGGACTGGGAAAAGCTACATTTAAATTATCAGTAACCTGTACGTTTGTCAAGGCAACATTGCCCAAGTTTTTCACCGTAACTGTATATGGCACGTCATATACACCATTCGTTACCAAAGTTGGATTTGCAGCTGATTTTGCTATACCAATTACAGGATTATCATTACAATTTACATTAGCAGAAGTGGTATTGATACAGCCGGTTGCCGCATCTTTTATCGTAATTGTATAAGAGCCGTTGGCAAGATTACTAAATACGTTTGAGGCTTGAAATGTCCCGGCATTCAAAGCATAATTCAAGGTTCCACCAGTTGGATTGGTTGCACCCGTTACAGTAATTGCTCCTGTTACTGCACCTCCAGCACATGAAGAAGTTGCAGCAGACAGCGTGGGTTTTGGGCGAACTGTTACGGTCATTTCATCAAAAGAAGTACAATTGCCAGATGCCCCAATTGTCCAACGATATTTATA
>JANPIG010000882.1:0-2162 GCA_031424875.1 Cytophagales bacterium | reverse complement strand
GCATAAAAATAGTTGGGCAAAGCCAATAATCCGCCACCGCCTGTTCCGTACCTGGAAGCTGCATTTACCGAAGGGCCATTATAGTTGGCCATCCGACTATCAGAGCTTGAATTTGAGCCTCCTGCCCCTACTTCAAATATGATTTCGCCCGCAGGGTCAAATGTAAACGAGCTTAAAAATTTTTTCCAGATGTCTTCAAAAACTGGGTTTAATGTATGTTCGCTACGTTTTGCCAATAAGTCAGCACATTCATCACGGGCAATTTTATAATAAGTCAAGTAATCTGCATTACGTTCTAATTTACCGGAACTACGCAAAGAATATCCTCCTCTGAACAAGGCAATTTTGGCACGAAGCGCCTTTACCGCTCCTTTAGTAATACGTTCGTTTCTGACAGGAATCTCCGAACGCCAACTCACAAGGTCAGTAGCTATTTTCAAATCATCCAAAATTTTCGCATAAGTGGCATCACGGTCAGCCTGCGGAATAAATAAATCTGTTTGTTTATAAGCTGGAATCATAGGAGCAGGCACATTGCCCCAATTTCGGATTAATTCAAAGAAGAATTGAGCTCTTAAAGTCAGAACTTCACCGTGCAAGCGACGTAATTCTTTCTTTTCATTATCCGTTCCGTTGGTATATTGAGGCATAGCAGGAATTTGCTCTATGCACAAATTTGCTTTTTCGATACCACGGTAGAGTTGTAAAAACGGATTTCTGATTTCAGTATTTGTTAGAAGCAGTTGGTAACGACCAATTCCCCTACGGCCATTATCTAAGTTTCCAGATACAATAATTTCGTCCGAATCATAAGGATAGTACATATTAATACGGATTCCGTAACCATTGTCGCCCATAAGTTCGTCATAGACACCGATGACAGCATTGGTAGCGTTGGCAACGTTTGAGAAAGCATCGGCAACACTAATTTGCGACTTAGGCTGCACTTCTAAGTAATCTTTACAGCCTGCAATAGTAAGCAAGACTACCGTTAAGATTGATATTTTTTTAAATATATTTTTCATTTTGAGATATCTTTTTGTAAAAATTAAAATGTCAAGTTCAACCCAAATACCCAAGTTTTTGCTCTTGGATAAGCTGCAAAATCAACTCCTTGTGTAAGCGGGTCGTTACGGCGAGTATTTACCTCAGGGTCATACCCTGAATACTTCGTAAAAGTGGCTAAATTGTTTACTGTTCCATAAAATCTCAATCTTGATATTTTAATTTTCTTTAAAATATCTTTTGGTAATGTATATCCCAAAGTCAAGTTGTTGATACGGAAAAATGAACCATCTTCCACTGCCCACGAGTGCAACCAATAGCGTTGTACACGTACAGGAGCCCATATTTCAGCATTGGCATTGAGAGATTTTAATTCGGTGGGATCAGTTACTACTTGCCCAGCATCATTGATATTAGTAAAGCGATTTTTCATAATATCAAGCATATTTAAGTTGGGCAGAGAGCCGTCTGTCATTTCAATTCTGTTGGCATTGTAAATATCATTACCTACTACAAAATTCACAAAACAGCTCATATCGAAGTTTTTGTAGGTAAATTGATTGTTCCATCCACCCGTGAAAGTTGGATTGGCGTTTCCAATAACGGTACGATCTTTATCGGCAGTTATAAATCCATCACCATCAATATCTTTCCATTTTAACATTCCTGGTTGCGGGGTTCCGTAAACTGAATTAAAGGGAATTCCTGTTTTGAGCGTATAAACTCTGGTTGTGGTATTATAATCAAAATCATCTACTTTATACATTCCATCCGTTACGAAACCGTACATCAACCCCACTGGTTCACCTACTTTTACCAAGAAATCATCCGTTCCATCTGAACCCTGCCAGCCGGAGTTGCGAGTTTGTTGCGTGATGGTTCCCAAACTTGTAACGGTATTTTTGTTGGCAGCAATGTTGAAATTACTACTCCATGAAAAATCTTTTTGTTGGAAAATAGTAGCGTTTACCTGCAATTCAAGCCCTTTGTTGGTGGTTGAGCCTAAGTTTTTGATTTGTGAAGAATATCCCGAAACGGGTGGAATGGCAACGGCTAACAATAAATCTTGCCCTGAGTTTCGATAAGCATCCATCGAAACTTGGATTCTATTATTCAAGAAAGCCAAGTCTATGCCTAAGTTTTGCGAGACGTTAGAC